>JBGQIT010000114.1:0-7964 GCA_041498575.1 Gemmatimonadaceae bacterium | reverse complement strand
TTCGAGCAGGTAAAGCGTGAATCCAAGCGTGTACAGGGATTGATTGGCGAGGATGTTGGCGGCGGTCGTCGCGGCGTCACGTGATACGACGAGGCGATCGCTGATAAAGGCCTGGGCGTAAACGCCGGCGATTATGGTGAGGAGATAGAGCGCGCCAGCGAACCTTGCTTTCGTGCGCGGCGACATCTCTGTGGTCCGATCGACTGAAGAAACAGCGCTCATCCTTCCGGACTCCGTATGGTGGCCCTCTCCCATACGGCGCCCACCCACGCCTGGTTTCAGGAAAAACTAAGAAATCAGTTTTAGGCCGGGAGTTTCTGACGAGCAGCGCTATCCTAGAGGATGAACGATTGCTCGCAAGCGTTTCGTATCTTCACTGCTTGTAGATCGTACCGTCCTTCATCACCAGCTGCACCTGGCGAATCGCCGAGATGTCTCTGGTCGGGTCGCTAGTCCCGGAGCAACTGCTTCACTGCGCGATCTGCTTCGCGAATAAAATTGCGATCATCGTGACGCCGTTATCGCAGCGCTGCCGATGCACTGTCGGTCAACGGCTTTAGCTCGGGGTCGCAATCCTTCCAGAGGTTGAGGAAGCGGCGGAATTCCACCGCCGCGCCTGCTTTGTCGCCCCGCCTGAGAAAGATTTCACCCTTTCTGAAATGAACCATCGGCAGGTATAACGGGTCGTACGCCTCGGATAGCGAACTGTACCAGCGAAGCGCCTCTTGGTCTCGACGAAGATCGTACAGGATTTCCGCCCTTAGAAATCGAGCATGGGCGAATGCCGGCCTGAAGCCGTAGGCGAGCGAGTGGCTGGCGTCGAGGCGAAAGCCTTCCACCTCGCGTAACGCTTCCTCCAACCGATGCTTCCTCTTTGCGTCCTCCGCTCGAATGAGATGCGAGAAATCCGCGGCGGCGCCCGAGTCCTGCGACCTCCGCGACAGGCCGCTGAGCACTGCCAACGATGAGTCGACCGCGAGTCGGTCGCCAAGCTTCGCGCTTAGTACACCAACCAGGTACGTCCGAATCTGCGGATGGAGAATGCTGTCGAACGCGAATATCTTAACGGTTCTGAGCGGATGCGCTTCTGACGAAGCAATTGTGTCACGAAGCGCCTTTACGTTCGCGATCGGGAGGGCAACAGGGGCGGCGACTGTCAGCAACGCACGCAATTTTGCGGGCCAGGTGTGTTCCACCAGATCCGTCCCCGGCGTGGGGATGCCGCGCGCCAATTTTCCCGCCGCCAGCGCCGGAAGTGGCAGCATGGTGAAGACAAAATCAAATGGGCCTGGCGATTGGGTGACGTGATCGGACTCAATGGTCGCGAGGCTCGCCGCGGCTCCAACGTCGTCTGTGTAAGCAAGCGCTGCGGTGAGGGTAGCATACCACTCGAGAGTGCCGGCGTGACGAGCGTCGGCGAGCACAGCGGCGGATTCGTTTTCATCTCCTGTCGAAAATGCGCGAATTGCGCGCATCTCCAGTGTGCGATCGCCCCTGGGGTACACGGCGAGGTAACGAGCAACCAGTGAGCGCACCTCGTCCTTCTTTTGTTCTGCTGCTGAGAGTCGCGCCAGGTGCACCAGCGCGTGCGGATTGTCCGCATCGAGGTACAGTACTCGGTCGAACGCCGGGCGGGCATCCGCGGGTGCGTGACCGAGAAAAGGATCGAGATGCGTCTGCGTTTCCGCCAGCATGAACCAGGCTTCAACACGGTCCGGATATGTCTGCGTCAGATTTGCAAATATCTCGTGGGCGCGCGTCGCGTCGCCCCGGTAGTACGCGTCGTAACCTTCCATTAGGTCGCGTGCGAGCGGAGTGAGGCGTGAGCTGAAACGCCGCGCCGTGCTTATCAATCCACGTGGATCGACGTTGGTGACGAAAGACCAGCCGTGTGTCGTTGCCAGTCGCAAATAAGCGAGGGCGAAGGTGCTATCCGCGCCTAGTGCGGTGCGAAACGCTTCACGCGCGGCCTCGGCGTGCCCCTCCCGGAACTCTCGCTCGCCTTCCAGAAAAGCGGTGAGCGCCGGCAGCGACGAAGTCGTGAGAGCCGCCAGGCGCGCGAAGGAGGTATCTCGCCCTCCGGTCCGGGCGGCGAGCAATTGACCCGCGAGCTGGTCCACGAGCTGAGGCAATTCAGCGATATCGCCCTCGACGCTGACTGTGGTCATTGGGCGGGAGATGTGACCGACGTCGTAGAGCGCTGCGCTCAGGTTGACTCGTCCGGCCAGCTGGACGACATCGCCAATAACGAATCCACCCGCGGCAAGGCGTCTGGAAATTCCCGCGACCGCTTGCGGCTGTGCGTCGTCCAGCGAATCAACCGCGCGAACTGCCGATAGCACTGCCCGCGGATCAACGCTCCGCAGGCCGACCACTCCATCCAGCTTCGCGGAGAGCAGATCGACCATGCCCTCGCGGAGATAAGCGAGATCACGACTCCCACGAATGGAGAACGGAAAGACGGCGATTGCCTCGCGCTGCGGTGACGTCGTGCGCGCGGAGCGCCATACCACAGATGACAAAACGAGGATCGATGCGATTGCGGCAACGGCCGTAATGCGGCGCCAATTGCGCTTCGGCACGGGCGCGACGGCAGGCTCAGTGTCGCTCGTCTCGACGACCGGGGCAGGCGCAGTGACCAAAGGAGTGTATGGAGGAAATTCAGTTACTCGCTTGCGAACCGCGACGCCCGGTAGCGGCGTAGTGCCACGAACCCGCAACGGCTCGACGAGCGCACGCGTCGCCTTGGATGGCTCGATCTCGTACTCACGAAAGACCCGCTCGGAAAATTCCTCAAACGCGCGGACGGCGCCGGTGTGATCGCCGGTGCGCACGAGAATGTCGATCAACCGCCGGAGATCCGCTTCGTCATCGGGGTTCAGAGCGCACGCCCAACGCGCCCAGTGGCTGGCCATCGCGAGCTGTCCGGCCGCCGCATCAGCCTGGGATAGATTCCACGCCGCTGATGTTGCGCGCTCACGCAGCCCCGCGCGTTCGGTCTCCAGCCACTGCTCGAATCCAGGCGTGTCCGAGAGGAAAAATCCCGGCAGTAAGTCACCGCGGTAGTGGCCGAGCGCTTCGGCGGCCTTTCCCGCAGTGAGCGCGTCTTCAAAAGCGCCGACATCAGTCCAGAAATCTTTCGAATTGACCGCCAGCTCTTCGGCGCCGCGACTCAGGATCGCATCGGAGCCGAGCTCCTGGCGCAGACGGTGCACCGCCTGGCGCAATGCGTTGCGGGCACTATCCTGTCCGGTCTCGGCCCAAAAAAGTCCGATCAGCGTATCGCGACGGTGAAAGCCGCGCGGCCTGGCAAGCGCGAGGTAGGCGAGCAACGCCAACTGCCCGGGCCGTGAGAGCAGAGCTCGCAGCTCGTTTCCGTCGTGGCCCTGCAAATCAGCTGCTCCAAACGCTCGAAAACGGATCATACTGCTCCGCAAAGCGCGGTGTGACCGCGCATATAACGGGGGTGAGACGTGCGCGTATCGCCGCCCTCTCATTTTGGAATTTCGAGCCAGACCTAACCCATCGACGGAGCTACCATAGTGAGAGTCCCCATCGTGCGCTACTGCGGGTTGGCGCTCTCTGCGTTGTGCCTCTCTGTGGCGCCCAAAACGATCGCGTCAGCGCAAGGACGGCCGCCTGCGGTGGCCGGGATAAGTCTTGGCATGTCGGCCGCCGAGGTGCGTGTCGCGCTCGGCAAACCCGAGGTTCAGCAGACGTCTCTCGGGATGAGTTTTTGGGAATACCGCGCTCGAGGCATCACCGTCATCTGGCGGGATGACGTGTCGGGGGCGCATGGGATAGTGGTCAGCAAACGCATCGCTGGGGAGATGAACGGGATCCGCGTCGGGGATGCGGCGCGCAATATCTCGTCGCAGTGGGGACCCACGGTTCGCATTCGACGGTCGGGACGGTTTCTGGATTTCTCGGGGAACGGGTGGACTCTTTCCGCTGAGATCGCCGAAGGGCGCGCCGTCGAGATCACACTTCTCGCCGCGCGTTAGATGAGGTCATTCTGACTTACGCTTACGAACCGCTTCGCGCTCGTTTAGCGCGGCGCGACTCCGCGATGCAAAGAAGGGGGTCAGCTCGGCCCCCTTCTTTGTCGACAGTGATCGCTGCTCGTCGGGAATCAGCAGCCGTTCGTATTCGCGGTCCAGGCGCCCGCAGTTTGGCCGCTTACGCTCCAGTTACCACTGCCGCCGCCGGTGCTTGCGTTCAGCGTACCGCTCGCACCAATCGTCCCATCGTCCGGTGAAGTAATGGTGATGGCACCGGTCCCGGAGTTGTAAGTGCCGACGAGGTCGATCGCACCCGATGTTGTCTGGGCAACGCCGCGCAGCTGTCCGGCGTCGTTGAGAACGAGATTCCAGGTGCCCGCGGCGTTGCCGTTGTAGGTGCCGCAGAAGACTTTGACCGTTCCGCTTTCAACCGCCCAGCTGCCGTGATCACCGGATGGACCGGTGTAATCGCCCGAGAAGTGGCTCGAGGATGACGTGTAGGTCCCGTTGACCGCGTATCCGGTGCCCGTGAGACTCACGTTGTTCGAGGACGGAGTGTAAGTCCCGGTGAGATTGATCGTCGCGCCGCCGGTGAGAGCGAGGCTGCCGGTAATTGCCGTCGCGCCGGGGGAAGCGAAGACGATAACGATGATTCCTCGCGAACTACTTCCGACGAAAGTTCCGCGAAAGTTCCCAGACGGCCCGGTTGCGGGAGCCGTCGTGGAGTCTTTCCCGCATGCCGCCAGGAGCGCGAGGGTAGAGACTAGTGCAGCAGTTCGAAACCGCATACGCCACCTCCTTAGGAGTGGTCTGAGTCGATTGGCCGGGCGGCAGTGGAATAGCCGCTCGACCCGGACCAAAATGGGAGGGGAGAGCTACGGTGTCGTCTCGTGGGCGTTACGCGCGCCGTTACAGCAAAGATTTCCTGATTATTCAGCCACCAATCAGCTGCTTCACGGCACGATCTGCTTCGCGGATGGAGTTGCGGTGATCGCTCGCTCCGGCGAGATCCGTATTCGCAAACGCAATCCGCCCATGCGCCTGATTTCTTAGTATGTCCCTCGGCGCCGGCTTGCCGTTGACGCCGAAGAAGAATCCCGGCTGCGGATTCACGTACGCGTGTCCCCAGCGATTGAGAATGATTCCCGCGATGTCCCGGCGCGGATCGAACCCACCCGGCGCGAACATGTCTGCCATCTGTTCGCGGAACGCGCGCTCGTACTGGGCGAATGAAGTGCTGAGCAACTTCGCACGCCCTTGTGAGCCTTGGTCGGCGATTGAGAGGCCAGGCTGCGCGAACAATACCTTAATAGTGAGCACCGTCGGCGAATCGGGATCGATGGTGCGGCGCGCGTTGCCGACGAGCGCCATCTTGCGCACCGAGAGATAGTCGCCAAGTCCGCCGAACCAGCGGCAGCCGGAGAGCCCCATCTTGTAGAGGAAGCGCCAATTGCGCACGGCGATATTCGCCATCAACGCCGGCGATCGATAGAACTGCGCGTACGCTTCGCGATGGCTAGGGGGGAGATCATTCACGATGTGTTTCGCAGTCCAGCTGCCGCCCGCCATGACGACTGAGCGCGCTCTGACTTTGTAGAGGTGGCCGCCTTTGACGTAGGTGACGACGACGTGCGGAGCGTTCGCCGGATTGCCAGCGTGTTCGACACGAACGACTGTGGAATTAAGCCGAATCCGTGTCGATTGGCCCGTGCGATCGAGCGCGCGGAAGTTGACGCGATTCTGCCACACCGCGTCGACGGTGCGCGGACCGGCGAAGGCGTCGGGGATGAGCGTCTTCACCATCAGTCGCGCGAATCCGCCGTTGCCGTCGGGGAACATCTGGTCGCCGAGCTTGTCGTCGCCATCTTCGGGAAACTGGTTCTCGATCGCGTAGTTGCAGTACGCCGACAGTACGTCGGGACCGAGACCATATCCACCGCCTTCGACCGGCGACAGAAACTTTCGCACCGTCTCGCGACTGATGTTGTAGCGCGCGATCAGGTGGTCTTCGAGCGTGACGGTGTCGAGCTGTCGCGAGATCGCGTCGCCTTCGGTCTGCGGTCCGGGGAAGGGAACGCGATTCGTTCCCCAGCGTAGCAGCTCCGCTTTCTCAGTCGCACTGATCGGCGCACCCTCGAGCTGTCGTCGCCACGGATCCATCACCCACGTCCCGGATCGTCCGGTGAATTGCGATGTGAAGTAGAATCCGTAGTTCACCGGGGTGTCGTACGGCGAGTGACTGAGCGGCATCTCGGGCGACGGTCCGCGCCACGTCTGGTAGTCGAACGAGGAGCGATCCATTCCGATCATGTCGTAGAACTGATCGGTGTAGCCCCCCTTCTTCGGCACAAGGAAGATGGCCGAGCCCTGGTGCGCGGTGAGGCGCTGCCCGTCGACGAGGAACTCGTTGCGCTTCGCCTCGCCGCCGAAAACAGGGTGGTTGTCGATGACCAGCGCGCGTCCGCCTCTGTATTTCTGGAAGAAGATGGCGGCGGCGAGTCCGCTGATTCCCCCGCCTACGGCGACGAGGTCGTAGAGCTCGCCGGTGTCTGTTGCGTTCGCGATTCGCTTTTCGAAGGCACCATCGCGCATCGCGTGTCCGGCGCTTAGTACGTCCCAGGTGTTGCCGTTCGAGTGCGCGTAGTCACCGATGCCGCCGTAGCCGTTGAAGGCGTCGGCGGGGGAGATCGCCGGCGCTTTGCCGTGAAGAAGAAGTCCGGCGCCGGTTAGTAGAACGCCGTTGACGAAGTCGCGGCGGGAGATGGCGTCGTTTAGACCGAGACGATCGGAGATGTCGTTTTCCAAGTGCGCGGAGTCCCTGTCAAATCCGCTTTAACTTAGATCGCGTTTGCGCTAAGCGCCTCCTCCTCGTAGCGGTATCCACGGCCTTCGTATCCAACTACGATGATTGCCGGCGCGAGGATCAGAATCACAAGACACTTCGCCACGTCGATACCCGACTGCGCCGCAACAAAACTCGTGACGAGCACAGCGGCGCTCCCACTCAGCAACCACGCGTCCAATCGATGGAAGCGTCGGACCAGATAGTAGTAAATGCCAGAACTCAATCCGATGTAAACGGCGACGGGTATCGCGACACTGAGAACCGTTGCAAGCGGCCCGATCACGCTCTTGTGCTCGATGAAGTACGCCGCGACGCGCAGCCCGGCGCCGGTCGCCACGATCGCGGTCACGATCAGCATCTGGCCGTACCCCCAGAGTAACGCACGATCGCGATGCCGTTCGAGAATCTCCGCCGCGGGCACCATGTAGTAGATCCACCACATGCCGAAGGTAAGCCCGGTGCCGGCGATTCCCACCAGCGCCGCCTCGAGACTCCAACCTTGTTGCTCAACCACCGCTGACAATGCGGCAACTGTGCCTACTACTCCTTCTCCCAACGCAATGATAGCGAACAGGCTGTGGCGCTCCACGATGTGATGCGCGTGCCAGGGCGTGCCGCCATCCTTGCGCTCGGCCAGAACCGGACCAGCGAATTCAATGAGCACGAGAATGCCGACGAGGGCAATCGTGCTCACCAGTGGAAGGTGAACGAAAATCAGCGCGACCCAGCCCAATTGCGCAATGGAGATAGTGATGGCGTACGTGAGGCACGCGCGTCGGCGCACGGGATCCTGTTTTGCCGCGCGCAACCACTGCGACACGAGGGCAACGCGCATGATCACGTATCCGAGCACCATGACTGAATTGTCCAGGCGTTGACCGCGTTCGAAGGAGGCGAACATCGGTGGCAGACCGATCGCCAGGACCAGCACGCCAATCATCTGCACCATGGTGGCGATGCGGAAAAGCCAGTCGTCGGTGTCGTAGGCCGAGGAGAACCACGAGAAGTTGATCCAGGCCCAGCAGATGGCAAAGCTCGCAAAACCAAACCCGAGGGCCGCTGCCGCGTAGCGTCCCTCGGCGAGCTCAGTGGCGAATTGCGAAGCCGCAAAACTGAAG
>JBGQIT010000113.1:0-7966 GCA_041498575.1 Gemmatimonadaceae bacterium | reverse complement strand
CGTGCTGCTCTACGACACCGGGCACATTCCGGGGGCGCAGAAAGTGGACTGGCACCAGGATCTCAATGATCCTGTCCTACGCGACTACGTCTCGTCTGAGCAATTCGAAATACTTCTGGGGGAGAAGGGAATCGACGAGAACACGACCGTCGTGTTCTATGGCGACAAGAACAACTGGTGGGCGGCATATGCCTTCTGGGTGTTTCAGCTATTTGGCTTCACCAACGCGAAGCTTCTGGACGGCGGGCGCATCAAATGGGAGCAGGAAGGCCGTCCTTTCAATACCGAAGTCCCGCGCCTTACCAAGAGCAGCTACAAGGCGCCGAAGCGTTCCGATGAGAAAATACGCGCATTCTTCCAACAGGTGCGCGAGCACTCGTCGGCGGGTAAACCTTTAATCGACGTTCGCTCACCAGAGGAATACACGGGCCAGCGCACCCACATGCCGGACTACCCGCAGGAAGGAACCCTGCGTGGCGGCCACATCAAGGGAGCGCGCAGCATCCCCTGGGCGCGCGCCGCCAACCCGGATGGAAGCTTCAAGGATGCGGCTTCTCTGCGCGGCATCTACGAGCAGGAGAAGGGTCTCAAGAAAGGCGACGACATCGTGGCGTACTGCCGCATTGGCGAGAGATCCTCCCATACCTGGTTCGTGCTCACCTATCTCCTCGGCTACGATCGTGTGAGGAATTATGACGGTAGCTGGACGGAGTGGGGCAATGCCGTTCGCGTCCCAATCGAGAAGGGCCCCGAGAAGTGACCGCTCCGGTCGCACCGAAAACCGCGAAGCCGCCGTCGCGCGTTCACGTCCGGTGGGAAGGCGAGCAGCGCTTCGAAGCTGGACGTCCAAATGCGCTGACGGCGATCATCGATGGCAATGGAAAGGCGGGGCAGAGTCCGCCGGAGGCCCTGCTCAGCGCGCTCGCATCGTGCGTGTCAGTGGACGTTGTCGAAATCCTGGCGAAGCGACGCACTCCGGTGAAATCGCTCGAGATCGACGTCGTCGGAGAGCGCGTTGATACGACTCCGCGCCGATACAAGCACATCACGCTCAATTTCCGAATCGTTGGCAAGGGCATCGAGAAGGATCAGGCCCTGCGCGCTATCGAACTCGCGGCGACTAAGTACTGCTCGGTCCGCGATTCGCTGAGGAGCGATATCCAGGTAGACTGGACGGTGGAGCTTGAGGAGGAGTCCTCGGGGACTCATTGACTGCAACTGAAAGTGCAACCTGAACGGGTGCCAGACTTCGGTGGCGTAGCTGCCAGTTTGTTAGTTCACTACACCCCGACTTGTTGTGGCGCCGTTCAACGCACAAGCAGTGGCTTTCACGCGACGGAGGCAAGTCCGGGCGTACTGAACCGGCAACTGTGATCTACGCTACTAACTTCTCGCACCCGTTCAGTTTGCAGTTATGAGCGCCGTCGCTGCGATTTAGATGCTGCGGAGTACGGCGCCCACTTCTTCTCTGAATCCTCAATCTCTTCCCGCAGTCGGAGGTAGCTGTCGTAGCGCTCGGCACTGATTGAGCCCTCGGCTACCGCGCGACGCACCCCGCATCCGGGCTCGACCCGATGCGTGCAGTCCCCGAACTTGCATTCCGCAATGTGCGGACGAAACTCCCGAAAGCATTCGTCGAGGTGCTCGGATGCGAGGCCCCACATTCCGACCTCGCGGAGGCCGGCTGTATCCACCACGTAGCCACCGTCGGGCAACGGATGCAGCAAGGCGCCGACGGTCGTGTGCCGGCCCTTGTTCACCGACTCGCTGATCTCGCCGACGCGCAGATCGAGTCCCGGGTACATCGCGTTCATCAGTGAGGATTTGCCGACCCCCGACGGACCGGTGAGCACCGAGGTTTTTCCCGCGAGCACGTCGTGCAGCTCGTCGAGCCCGATTCGCTGCTTGACGCTGGTGAGATGCACGGGATAGCCGGCCGCGACGTAGTCGGCGAACGCCCGCTCCGTTGCTTCCTTGTCGACCAGCTCGATCTTGTTGATCACGATCCGGGACTGAAGCGAATTCCCTTCGGCGATTACGAGAAACCGGTCGAGCATTCGGCGGTGCGGCTCCGGCTTGGCCGCCGAGAAGACGACGACGACCTGATCAACGTTGGCGGCGACGATGCGCTCGCCCTGCCCTGCCCCCGGTTCGCGCCGCGCCAACTTTGAATGGCGAGGCAGAATCTCCGCGATCGCCCAATGGACGCCCCGCTCATCTATCTCCAGGACGACCCGATCACCGACCGCGAGCTTCCTGTCTTCCTTACGCTCCTGTTTGAGTCTGCCGCGCAGGGACGCCTCGTGCGTCTCCCCCGAGTCGGCGCGGACGTGCCATATTCCGCCCGTCCCTTTTAGCACGACGCCCTCCTTGCGCGTCAACTGCTACCCTCGTTGCGCATCGAATCCCACCAGGGCAACAGCTCGCTGCGCCTCGTCTTGATGAGGCCATCGAGTTTCACCTTCACTTCGTTGAGTGGTATTGCGCCCACCATTTTGCGCGCCTCCTCCTCGGTGGTGGCGAAGGCGAGATACTCCGTCTCCAGATGCCCGCTCGCGACGGGATCTCCGTGCCCCCAGCGGACGAATAGCAAATAGGCGGCAAACGGTCGCTGCCTTTCTCCGCTCGTATCGGTCACGATCTCGACACTGTACGAAAGGCCGTCGCTTCCTTCGAATGCGGCCGGACGGTCGTGCACCGCCATGTACCCGCCAATCGTATTGGGGTCGCCTTTCGAGTGGTCGGGGGGAAGGAATCTGCCCATCGTCAGCGGCGGCGTTTGCCGACCATCTCCTTGAACATGTTTCCGGTGAGGAATGCAACGTTGGCGGGACGCTCGGCGAGACGCCTCATGAGGTACGGGTACCACTGCGTTCCAAATGGAACGTACACCCTTATGCGATAGCCCTCCCGGACCAGGTGGTCCTGGAGATCGCGGCGCACTCCGTAGAGCATCTGGAACTCGTAGCGGTCCGGCGTGATGTCGTTTGCCCTGGCGAACCGCTTCGCCTCCCTGATGATCGCCTCGTCGTGGGTGGCGATGCCGGGATAGTTCCCCTTGAGCATCAGCTCGTGCATGCAGCGAACGTAGTTTGCATCGACGTCCTTCTTGTCTGGAAAGGCGACCGTCTCCGGCTCCTTGTAAGCTCCCTTGCACAGGCGGACGCGCGCCTTGATCGAAATCGCGCGCTCGACGTCGGCGAACGTACGATACAGATAACTCTGCAGCACGATCCCCACGTTCTCGCGGTACGCCGGATAGAGTCGCTGCTCGAAGAGGTCGAGCGTGCGCTGAGTGTACTCGCTCGACTCCATGTCGATGCGCACGAACGAGCCATAGTCGCGCGACCGCTGCAGGATCTTCTGCATGATCGCGACGCAGAGGTCCTCAGAGATGTCGAGTCCCATTGCCGTGAGCTTCACTGAGACGTTGGCGTCCGCTTTCTGCGCGTAAACGCGGTCGATCATGCTGATGTACGCCTCGCCCGCGACTCGCGCCTCCGCTTCATTGTGAACGCTCTCGCCCAGCAGATCGAGCGAGGCGGTGATCCCGCGGGCGTTTAGCCGGGCGACAGCGGCGAGAGCCGTGTCGACGGTCTCGCCAGCGACGAACCGGTTGGCAAAGCTCTTGGCCACCCTGTTGTGGCGCACGAATTTGAATATCTGCTGCTGGTCCGAGAGATAGAGCAATGCGCTGCGGAGCATCAGTTCTGGAGTGGGTCTGTGGTTGACGCGGACGACCGGCGATTGACGGCGCGCCCGCGCCGGAGATCGAAGATTCTTGTCACCGGGAATCGGCCGCCTTTCTTGAGACCGCTGTCGAACAGATTCCAGGTAGTGAAGCCATCGTCGCTCTCCGGCTCGAGCAGATAGACGACGAGCTCGCCGCGCGGCTGCGCCGTAGACACGATGAAGGACTTCGGGGGAAGGGTCTGCAATCCTCGCTCCCATCGGCCCTTGAGACGGACTTCGTGGTGCCCCTGAAAAGTCCGCGGAGCGGTGATGATCGAATCGATCGTGAAGGATTCCCCGCGCGCGCTCCAGGCGGAATCGGAACGATCGACGCGAATGCCGTGGAGCCGGAGCAGTGTCGCGACCGCGGTGTCTTCGGGTGCCACCACGTAGGCCGCCGGAGGTGTCCGATCGAGCGTCGATGTGAAGCGATCGTAGACGGGCATGCGAATCGTTCTGAACCGCCCGGTGCGTCGCTCGCCGCGCGGGACGCCTGGCTGGGTCAAAGAGGAGTCGCCGCTCTTCTCCAGATCCTCTTTGATGACATCCATCATTCGCGGCGTTGTGATAAGCTCGGAGCGAATGGCGACCATTTGCACGGAATCGGGAGAGCGGCCCCACGCGAGCGGCTGACTGTCAGCGCGCGCGGTCAGTGATCTGATCGCGACTCCTTTCTCGGCAACCAGCGAAAGAACCTCGTTGACGAACGCGTAGGTGGAAGCGATCCGCCGGGCGAGCGAATCGTGCGAGTACGCTTCACTCAGGATTCCGATGCGGCCACGAATTCCAAAATAGTTGGTGCCGAAACGTGGGCGCGAATCGTAGGTGGCCCAGCCTTCGTGCACGCTCGTGTCCGCGGTGCCGCCGGGCTCGTCGGTAAGGAAGTTCCCATAATCGAAAACCTCGAAGCCGTCACGCGTCCGCATTCGCTCGCGCAGAACCGGGAGCAGCGAGTCGCGTGCGTAAACTCCTCCGAATACCGCGGCTGGGCTCAGCGACGGGGAATACGTGAGCGCGTATCCGTGAAAGCTTCCGTCGGTCGTGTGGAGATCGACGAACACGTCTGGATCCCAGATGTTGAACATCCCCAGTGATGCGCGCGTCTCCGGAGCTTCCGCCTTTATGTAGTCGCGGTTGAGATCGAAGTTCTGCGCGTTCGGTCGGATGCCAACCATTTCGGGACCATTCTGTTCGGTGCGGTTCACCGATTGCGGCGCAAATCGCTCGTTGCCGTCGGCGTTGTAGATCGGCACAGCAATCAGGACGATGGAGTCGAGCACGTTCGGCTTGCTCGAAAAAGTGAGATCGCGAATCAGCGCCAGGAGCGCGTCCTTTCCCTCCACTTCGCCCGCATGGATGTTGCCCTGGACGTACACAATCGGACGCCCCAGTCGCTTCGCCTCGGATGCCGTGTAAACGACTGGTCGCGACGCGATGACATAAGGAATGTCACGCCCTTCACTCGTTTTGCCGATCGACCCGAAAGACAGCGGTGCACCCAGCGCCCGCAGCGAGTCGAGAAACTTTCTGACGTCGCTGTAGCGGGAGGTTTCCCGATATCGCGTCATCTCGGGACGAGTGCGGGGATAGTCCGCCGGAGTCAGGGGTTTGCGCACTGCCGGAGTACACGCGACGAGCTCAACGACTGTCGCCACTGCAAGAATCGACCAACGCACTACGGTCGGCACTCCTCCCCTCACGAGCGCTCGTCGGGATAGAAGACCTGTCTCCGACGAGCCATCTCGAGCAGCAGTTCCGCCGGCTCGAACCGTCCCGGGAAGCGGGCGTTCAGGTCCTCGAGCCGCTGAACTACAATCTGGATGCCGAGTGAATCCATGTAGCGGAATGGTCCGCCGCGAAATGGGGGAAAGCCGATTCCGAACACCGCTCCAACGTCGCCATCACGCGCCGAGCGAATGATCCCATCGCTCAGGCACCGCGCGGCTTCGTTGAGCATCGCCAGCACGGTTCGCTGCTGAATCTGGACGGCCGGCATCTCTGGTAGAGTCGTCGCCTCGGCTCCAGCAGGAGGAGCGATGGATTTCACAATTGGAATGCTTCCCGGCGTCAGGAACAGACCGTACACGGAAGGATCGACCTCTCCCTTCTTCCCTTCCTTGTCGTAGGTGAAAAAACCTTTCTTCGACTTTCGTCCGTAACGTCCCGCCGCGACGACCGCCTGAATCGATTTCGCCGGTTGCATCCGGTCCGGATACGCTTCGGCCATGATTTTCCCCGCCTTGGTCGCGACATCGAGTCCGACTTCATCGATGAGTGTGATCGGGCCGACGGGAAATCCGAAATCGACGAGCGCCTTGTCGATTATGTCGACCGCGACGCCCTGATCGAGCATAATGGCAGCCTCGTTGATGTACGGCGAGAGAATCCGGTTGGCGTAGAATCCCGGCCCGTCATTCACGACGATGACGGTCTTTCCCAGCTTCTTCCCGTACGCCACCGCCGTCGCGGTCACCTGCGGATAGGTCTCCGCCGTCGTGATCACCTCGAGGAGGGGCATCTTCTGCACAGGAGAGAAGAAGTGCATACCGAGCACGCGCTCGGGACGGCCCGAAGCCTGCGCGATCAGGGAAATCGGAATGGTCGATGTATTAGTCGCGAAGATCGCATGGGGGCTGATCGCGGCCTCCGTCTCGCGCAGAACCTGGTGCTTGATCGCGAGATCCTCGAACACCGCCTCGATCACGAGATCGACATTTCCGAATCCTGAGTAGTCGACGGTTCCACCGAGCAACGCCATGTAGTCGCTGTACTGGATTTTCGAGATCTGCTTCCTGGTGAGGCGCTCCTTCAGGATATCCCGCACCGCCGCGTAACCCTTCGCGACTCGTGCGTGATCGGCGTCCTTGAGACGCACGAGACTCCCATGCTGTACCGCGATAGATGCGATCCCGGCCCCCATGAACCCGGCACCGATGATCGCGATCTTGTTGACCGGCAGCGGCTCGAACGCCGCGACCGGCAGGTCCGGGTGTTGGGAAGGCTCAACGCCAGGATCCTTCTTCAGCTCGTTCGTCGCGAAGAAGAGGAAAATCAGCTGTCGCGACACATCGGTCATCGCCATCTCCCCGAAGTGACGAGACTCCTCGCGATACCCATGTGCAACGCCCTTCTCGTACCCCGCCGCAACGGCATCGATGGCGGCGATGAGCGCGGGATAATGTCCGCGCGATTTGGCGAGCGTCTGTTCGCGCGCCTTCCGAAGCACTAGCGCGCGTCCTGCCGGATTTCCATCGATGAACAGACCCTTCACTCCTCCGGTGCGCCGCTCACTCTTCCTTTTCCCCTCCGCGACCTCGCGCGCGCGCTGAATGGCGACGGTGCGAAGTATCGACGGGTGCACGAGCTCGTCGATCAAGCCGAGGTCGAGCGCCTTCTTGGCGCGGACCTGCTTGCCGGTGAGAATCAAGTCCAGCGCATTGGTCAGTCCGATTCTGCGCGGCAGCCGCTGTGTTCCGCCTCCGCCGGGGATCAGTCCCAGCTGAACTTCGGGAAGACCCAGGATGGTTTTGGGATGATCAGTAGCAATTCGATAGCGGCAGGCAAGCGCAGTCTCGAGTCCGCCGCCGAGGCAGGCGCCATGTATCGCGGCGATGATCGGCACGCGAAGGTGTTCGATCGAATCGAGCAGCATCTGTCCGTCCCTGCTCAGCCGCTCGGCGTCCGTCGCCGTCTTGAGCTGTAGAAACTCTTCGATGTCGGCGCCGGCAATCCAGACATCGGGCTTGCCGCTGATGAACACCGCCGCCTGGACAGTCGCGTCGCGCTCGAGCCTGCTCACGAGCGCGACGAACTCATCCTTCACCGCGCGATTCAGCTTGTTGACCGACTCGTTGGGAAGATCGAACGTGATGATCGCGATGCCGTCGGTGACCTCGACCGAGAGCGCCGGTTTCCACCGTGTCCCGACCAATCCGCCGATCGTGACCTCCGAAGTCGAGCTCATCGTGTTCTCTCTACGACCATCGCGAAGCCCATACCGCCGGCCGTACAGACGGTCATTAGTCCGAATCGCCCGTCACGGCGCCGCAGCTCGTTCAGGAGCGTCGTCGTGATTCGCGCGCCGGTCGCGCCGAATGGATGCCCAATCGCAATCGAGCCGCCCATGACGTTGAGCTTCGCCCGATCCACCTCGCCCACCGGCTGCGAGAAACCCGCTCTCTCCGCCCACCACTTCGACTCGAATCCCTTGAGATTCGACAGCACCTGCGCCGCG
>JBGQIT010000112.1:0-8077 GCA_041498575.1 Gemmatimonadaceae bacterium | reverse complement strand
GCTTCCACATGGATCCACTCGTGCGGTCGGCGGAACTGGTCCTGCAGGAGCGGATCCCGCGCCGGCTCACGATGCAGGATGTTCAAGGCGACGATGTGGCGCGAGTGCCGAGCGAGATGGAGAAGCCCGCGGTACGTGAGATCGAGACGCCGCACACGCCGCAGCCGGTCGTCGGCATTCTCGGGAACGTGCCGTATACGACTCTCATCACGAATGCGGGCGGCGGGTTCAGCCGCTACGGAAATCTCGCCGTCACCCGGTGGCGTCACGACAGCACGCGCGACAACTACGGGCAATGGTGTTACGTAAAGGATCTCAGCACCGGCCATGTCTGGTCGACGGCGCATCAACCATCCGGGACGGAGCCACAGTGGTACCGCGTTCTCTTCGCCAGTGATCGCATCACGTTCATTCGCCGCGATGGTGACATCGACACCGTAACGGAAATTGCCGTTGCGTCTGACGACGCGGCCGAAGTGCGGCGCGTGATACTCACGAACAGGTCGCTCCAGGCGCGTGAGATCGAGCTGACCAGCTACTCGGAAGTGGTGCTGGCGCCGCCCGATACCGACCGCGCGCATCCCGCGTTTGCCAATCTTTTCGTGCAAACGGAATTCCTGGAGGGGAAAGCGGCACTGCTGGCCACGCGGCGCTCTCGGTCGGCGACCGAGGCGGCGATATGGTGTGCGCACGTTGTGGCGACCGGGCCGGAACTGGTTGGGAAGGTCACGTGCGAGACTGATCGCGCGAAATTCGTCGGTCGCGGTCGGTCGGTGAGGAATGCCGAAGCGCTCGACGAAGGCGCAGAGCTGACGGGAACGGTGGGCGCGGTGCTCGATCCGATCTTCTCACTGCGTGTGAAGGTGCGGATTCCACCCGGCGGATCGGCGCACGTGGCGTTTACGACGTTCGTGACCGAACAGAAGGACCGCGCGATCGAACTGGCTGATCTGTATCATGATCCGTACAGCGCGCGGCGTGCCCTCGACCTGTCGTGGGCGCAGGCACAGGCGGAGCTTCGCGATCTCGGGATCGCACCTGCCGACGCGGCGCTCTATCAGGATCTCGCCGGTCATTTGATGTTCCCGCACCCGGGATTCAGGCCGGCGCAAAGCGCGGTCGAGGAAAACAAACTCGGACAACAGGCGCTCTGGACCCTTGGCATCTCGGGCGACTGGCCGATACTGCTCGCAACGATAGAGAGCTCGGTCGGAATGCCGAGCGTGAGGCAGCTGCTCAGGACGCACCACTACTGGAGGCTCAAGGGAATCACCTGCGATCTGGTGATCCTGAACGTGCATCCCGCGACCTACATGCAGGAGCTGAGCGACGAGCTGCTGGCAACCGCAATGGCGTCCAGCGAAGCTGGACTTCTCGATCGGGCAGGTGGCGTGTTCATCCGCCGTGGCGATCTTCTCAAGCCGGAGGAGATCACGCTCCTCCAGGCGATGGCGCGAGTGCAGGTGAACTGCGACGGACTTGGTCTCGGCAACTTCCTCGAGTTCCCGGGAGTCGAAGACAGATATCCGCCCAAGCTCGAGATCATGAACCGCGACATTGTGCCTCTCGGCACGGTGGCGATTCACGCCGAGAGCGCAGATCCAGGCACCGGACTACAGTGCTTCAACGGGCTTGGCGGATTCAACGAAGGCGGTGAATATGAGATCCACCTGACAGGCAGCGACATGCCGCCGGCGCCGTGGGTCAACGTCGTCGGCAATCCGGTCGCGGGATTCATCGTGAGCGAAGGTGGAAGCGGCACGAGCTGGGCGGGCAACAGCTTCTTCTATCGCATCACTCCGTGGCACAACGATCCGGTTCGGGATCCATCGAGCGACTGCGTATTCCTTCGGGACGATGCGAACGGCGATCTATGGACAGCGACGCCTTGCCCGATCCGCGAGCCGACTCCGTACAAGGTTCGGCACGGCGCGGGCTACTCCGTCTTCGATCACACCCACAAGGGACTGGCGAGCTCCTTCCGGCTCGGCGTAGACGAAAACGATCCAGTAAAGATCAGCGTCCTGACTCTGCGCAACGATGGACCCGCGCGGAAGAAGCTTACGCTTACATGGTATCTGGAATGGGTGCTGGGCGTGAATCGGGAGCTGACGCAGTATCAGATTCGTACGAGCTTCGACGAAGCCACCCAGTCGATGTTCGCGCGCAACTACTTCGACACCCAGTTCGCAGAGACCGTCGCATTCGCGTCGATCAGCGAGCGCGTCGCCTACTATACGGCCGATCGGCGCGAGTTCCTCGGCAGAAACGGCACGATCTCGAGTCCCGCCGCGCTCGAGCGCGCGGGATTGTCTGGTGCAATCGGTGCGACGATCGATCCTTGCTGCGCGCTCCAGGTGAGCGTCACGATCGAGCCGGGTGAGATCCGCGACATCGTGATGCTGCTGGGGGCGGCCGAGGGCGAGAACGCAGTTCGAGATATCATCGCCCGGAACCGCACAGCCAGCCAGGCAAAACGGGCGGTCGATTCGAACATCCAGAGCTGGGAGAAAAGACTCAGTGCCATCAAAATCAAAACGCCTGAGCCGACCTTCGACCTCATGGTGAACCGGTGGTCTCTGTACCAGGCGCTCTCGTGTCGTATGTGGGCGCGCACCGCGCTGTACCAGTCGAGCGGCGCGTTCGGATTCCGCGACCAGCTGCAGGACGTGATGGCGTTCGTGTATGCGGATGCCGAGGTGGCGAGAGAGCACATCGTTCGAGCGGCATCCCGCCAATTCGTGGAAGGCGATGTTCAGCACTGGTGGCATCCTCAGACCGGCCGGGGAGTACGGACGCGCTTCTCGGATGACCTGGTGTGGCTCCCGTACGTCATCGATCACTACGTCAACGTTTCGTGCGATCGCGGGATACTCGACATCGAGATTCCCTATCTGACGATGCGGGAGCTGAATCCGGACGAGCACGAGCTATATGAGCTTCCCAAGGTCTCTTCCGAGGTCGGCAGCATCTATGACCATTGTGTTCGGGCGCTGAGGAGAGCCTGCACCGCCGGTGTGCATGGTCTTCCGCTCATCGGCAGCGGTGACTGGAACGACGGAATGAACAGAGTCGGTATCGAAGGAAAGGGAGAGAGTGTGTGGCTCGCGTGGTTCTTGATCTCGACGCTGCACAAGTTCGCCGTTCACGCGGAGAAACGCGGTGACACTCAGTTCCGCGACGAAATGCTGGCGAAAGCGGACGGTTATGCCGAGGCGGTCGAGCGCTCGGCCTGGGATGGAGAATGGTATCGTCGGGCGTACTTCGACGATGGCTCCCCGCTCGGGTCACGCACGAGCGACGAATGCAAGATCGATTCGATCGCCCAGAGCTGGAGCGTCATCTCTGGCGCAGGGAGATCCGATCGAACCAGGATCGCGATGCAATCTCTCAACAAGTATCTCGTGCGCGAGGATGCGCGGCTCATTCTGCTGCTCACCCCGCCGTTCGACAAAACGACGCACGATCCCGGCTACATTCAGGGTTATCTGCCTGGCGTGCGCGAGAACGGAGCTCAGTATACGCACGCAGCGCTGTGGGCCGTACTGGCGACAGCTTTGCAGGGAGACGGCGATCGGGCGTTCGAGCTGTTCCAGATGTTGAATCCGATCACGCACGCCGACAGCGCGAAGGGCGTCGATATCTACAAGGTCGAGCCGTATGTCGTCGCAGCCGACGTATACACCGCGAAAGGACATCTCGGTCGCGGCGGGTGGACGTGGTACACCGGCTCGGCGAGCTGGATGTATCGGACGGCACTCGAAGGCATACTCGGCTTCCGGCAACGTGGCGAGGAGCTGTTCATCGAGCCATGCATCCCCGCGCGCTGGAAGCAGTTCACCATCGAATACCGCTTCAGGTCATCGACTTACGAAATCATCGTCGACAATCCGGACGGGTTACAGTCTGGCGCCACTGAACTGACGGTCGACGGAAGATCGGTTGAAAAAGCGATCAGCTTGATCGATGACGGCAAGCATCACCGGGTTACTGTTTCGCTCCGCTCTACTCCTGCTTCTGTACCGGAGAAGCAGGAGAAAGCCCGACTATAGCCGGGCCGTTGACGACCTTGCCATATGGATCGAAGCGCGATCCGTGACAAGGACAATCCCACGTTTTTTCGGTATCGTTCCAGTGGACGATGCAATAAAGATGGGTGCAGACCGCCGATAGCTGGTGGACTTCACCCCTCTCGTCGCGGTAGACCGCGATCTTGCCTCTGCCAAAACCAAGAATGGCGCCTTCACCCGGCTTGATCGCAGCAATGTCGCCCGCCGCACCGCCTGAAAACCAATCCTTGTACTGTTCCGCGACGTTGACGTTTTCCTTCAGGAATTCCTGGGTCGCGCGAAGCTTGATGCGGGAAGGGTCGTAGAGTCGAGCCCACTGGTGCTTGCGTCCCTGCACCAACTCGTTGAGGACGATGCCGGCAATCGTACCGTGGGTCATGCCGTTCCCTGAATCGCCAGTGGCGATCCAGATGTGCTCGTCGCCACCAGGATTCTTGCCAATGTACGCCAAGTAATCAACGGGCTCGATGACCTGGCCGGACCATCGGTAATCAACCCGCTCGATCATCGGAAAGCGCTCGCGTGTCCATTGCTCGAGACGCACGAATCTTTCTTCGGTGTCCTGAGCCTGGCCGGTCTTGTGATCTTCACCGCCGACCATCAGGATGTCGTAATCCAGCTCGTGCCCGGATTTATCCTCACCGGTCTGGATGCGAATGTAGTGGTAGGGATCGGGCGTATCCCAATAAAGCCCGCGCGGGACGGATCCCTTCGGGACGCGCGCGCCGATGACATACGTGCGATACGCGGCCTGTTTGCTGTGGATGATGAGCCAGTCGTTGACCGGAGTATTGGTGCAGACGACGACGTTGTCGGCGTGGATGACGTGGCCATCGCTCGTGGTCACTTTTGCCGGCTCGCCATCCTCGATTTTCTCGGCGTGTACGCCGGTGTAGATCTTCCCTCCATCACGAAGAATCGCGCGAGCCAGGCCCTTCAGGTACTTGAGCGGGTGAAAAGTGGCCTGTCGCGGAAAGCGAAGGGCTGGTCCGCTGTCCCAGAATCCGAATGGGATGCGATCGACGAGCTGCGCATCCATTATTCCGGCGCGGTGGGTCGCTTCGAGCTCCCGTTCCAGATCCTTGCGCGTGTTCTCGCCGCCAAGAAAGAGGAAGCCTTCAACACGCTGGAAATCGCAGTCGATGTCTTCCATCGACGCAATGTTTTCGATTCGATGTATCGCCGACATGTGACTCTCGGCTGCTAACCTGGCACCCTCCTCGCCGTGCATGACCTCGATGTTGTAGTAGCGATCATCGAGTGCGGCGGTGAGATGAGCGGTTGTGCGGCTCGTCTCACCACCACCAATTGGCCCATCATCGATCAGGACAATGGCGCGGCCAGCACGCGCGAGCAGATAAGCCGTGGTCATGCCGGCGATCCCGGCTCCTATGACGCAGACATTGGCGCGCAGATCTTGCGTAAGCGGCTGAAATTGCGGCACTTCGGTAGTGTCCATCCAGACGGAGGTCGTGTGACCTGAGTCGCTGTGCATAGATGATCTCGTGCATTGATTGGTGCGAGTCGTGCTGCTTGGAGACGCGCAATGGCGCATAGGACATGCCATGTGCTGCTCTAGAAACCGCGGTCATTCGTGCGACAACCACGTTAGGAGAATCGAGCATGGCTAAACATTCCAGGCACACCTGGGTCGTCGACGTGATCGAAGAGGGCTCTGCTTCGATCGAAGTCGATGGTCACTCCGTCACGCCGATTCCCGTGTGGCTGTTGCCGGAAGGTGTGAAGGAAGGAGATGTGTTGTCGGTCACTCACGACAGAGGCGAAGAAAAATCCGCGCTACTGATTGAAACCGATCCAAGCGCCAGGAAAAAAGCGCTCGACAAATCAGCGAAGCAGGTATCGAAGAAGTCGAAGAATGATCGCGGCGGGGATATTCAGCTCTAGCTGCTGGCCGCCTATCTCATTCCCATCGCGCATCCCGCCTGTCGCGACACCCGGTCACTCGGTCCATCGAGATCAGTGCCGCCACGTTGCGGAATGATCGTGAATCCGCCACCAACCGTACCGGGTGAGCGGATGGTGATCGTGCCGTTCTGATCGGTTCGATACCAGGGTACACGCGCGCCGTGGTAGATCTTCTTCGCCTGGGTGTGCATGTGACCGTATTCGTTGCGTACCCCGACCGATGCGACGACCCACTGCGGACCCGTCAGCGCGAGGTAGCGCGGTGTAACTCCGTTGCAGCTGCCGTGATGATCGGCCTTGAGGACATTGACCAGCATTCCGGGATTCCGATTATAGCCAATCGTCTCGAACCAGCTGATCTCCTCGTGCTCCGCATCTCCGGCCAGCCACATCGTAAATGATGCGGAATCGGGTCCGATCAATTTCACCGCTGTCGAGCGGTTGTTCGGCCCATCGCCGCCTGGAAGTGGCGCCATGATGTGCAGCTTGGCTCCCCCGGTCACGGTGATGGTGCAAATCGGGTGTCCGCTGGAGCATGGATCGTCGGTGTCGCGATAGATCAGGCTGTCACGATCCATCCGCGACAGAATCGAATCACGCAGCTCGGCGAGAGTCACGGCCGGAGCGGGATCCTTGTTCTCAAAGAAATAGCGTATACGAATGTGCCGCGCGGTCTTGAACAGCTCACGGAGTCCGCTGTAGTGATCGAGATGCTGGTGCGAGAGGATCACTACGTCGATCGTGGAGTTGTTGAGATTCAAGGAATCGAGATACCGTCCGAGCACGGCAGGGTCGGGGCCGCCATCGACGATTACCTTGCTCGATCCGTTCCTGATATAGGTGGCGTCTCCCTGACCGACGTCGAGGAGACGGACGATCAGCTCTCTTCCGCCCGAGTCGGTGACGAAGCTGGTTACTGGAGGCTTGGCCGACTTGCGTGTGGCGCGGCGTTGGTGTGGGTGGGAAGATCGCCTGGTACGCTTCGACCGCTGCTGCTGCGCGTCGATCAGAAAGGCCAACGATGCCAGTGCCAGGAAAACGAAGATCAGCCGCTTAAGCATCGTTACCGGAGGGGGTTAGAATCAGCAGCAAGCTCGCTGACCTGTTCGTCGTCGAACGGGTCCTTTCAAAACGTGCGTCATCCTTGCTCCAACTTGTTCGGTCGGCTAGGCGACGATCTGGCGTAGAACCGCACGCACCGGGGCGGCATCGAGAGCCATGAGCTTGAGTGGAAATGCCATCAGCTCGTACATGGTGGGCGTAACTCTCCTCAGGTCGAGGTTCTCCAGGATCGCGGCGTTTCCTGAAAAGAGCATGGTGTGGACGGGAAGATTCTTGCTTTCTCTCGGATCTACCGATGGGGCATCGACACCGAGCAGGCGCAGACCGCGCCCGAGCAAGGCACGGACGCACGACTCGGAGAGCGTCGGCCAATCCTCGGGGAATGCGCCACTTGCGATCGTTCGACCTGTCCGCAACAGCAGCCGCTCGACGAATGGCAGCGATTGAATCTTCTCCAGCTCCTCGATGTCGATCTCCTTGCTGAGAGTGGACACATCGACGACAATCGCGGGCCCGAAGAACGCATCGAGTGAGAGCTCGTGCGAGCCCGACCATCCCTCCCGTACATGGAGTGGCGCGTCAGCATGGGTGCCGACGTGTGGACTCGAGGTAAAGGACGACACGTTCACACTGGCACCAGCCGCCATCGAGGAGGCCCACCCGCAAGTGAATGGAGTGTCGCCGGGCCACTCGGGCGTATCAGGGTTGAGCGTGACGCTGATATCGCGGAGCAGGGGCTCACGCTCGCTCACAATAACGACCTTATCAGGATCTGGCTTTGCCGGCATCTGCGACTACTTCTTCCCCACGAGTTGTTTCGCGCGCTCGACCACTCGATCCGCCGTGATGCCGAGGTGCGCATAAATGACAGGGGCAGGGGCAGAAGCGCCAAATCGCTCGATGCCGATGATGACGCCATCGTCTCCCACCCAACGGTACCAGGACATCGGATGCGCCGCCTCGATCGCGACGCGCTTCACACCCTTCGGCAACACGCTGTCGCGATAAGCCTGATCCTG
>JBGQIT010000111.1:0-8087 GCA_041498575.1 Gemmatimonadaceae bacterium | reverse complement strand
CGGCACCGCAGAGACACAAGCATCATCGGGACGCTGCCTCGCGCCGTTGAGGGCGTCCCATTTGTAAGCCGCCATCTCAAGGCTCGAGCCGAGCGCTGCATCAGGATCCCGGGCGCTCCCAATGATGCGATTCGCCAGATCGGAACAAGGCGTCTATCACGGCCATATTTCCTATCGCGTCTTCGAGGGAAACGGGGACACTGCCAAGGCCGCGAATCGCCTCCGAAAAGCGATCCGCCTGGAGCGTGTACGGGTTGATCGGTGGAAACGCGATCGTCTCGATCCCACTGCCCGCCCAATCGCTACCGTCGTCGACGAAGACCCGGTACTCATCAAACGGAGGAGCGCTGAAGGGAATCCGGACGGCAATGCGTCCCGCCGTTCCGAAGATCTGCATGGTCTGGTACGCCACGAGTTGCGTGGCGCAACTGAACGTCGCCTGTCCTCTCTCAAAACGAAGCAGTCCCGACGTCAACCGATCGATTTGCATGTCCGGATCACGCTCGATCAATCCGACGACCTCTGTCGGCTCAGCGCCGAACAGCCATCGCGAAAGTGTTATGGGATAGCAGCCGACGTCCATCAGCGCGCCGCCGCCCCACTCCACGCGACTGCGAATGTCGCCCGGATCGCGTCGATAGTAGCTGAAGTGACCGGCGATCAGGCGCAGCTCGCCGATCCTTCCTGACGCGACTATCTCTTTCACTTTGAGCCACTGCGGGTGCGTCCGGACCATGAACGCCTCGCCGATCTGGACGCCGGTCCTGTCGCGAGCCTCGAGCAGTTCGCGAGCTTCCCGCGCCGTCAGTGCGATCGGCTTCTCGCACAGCACGTGCTTGCCCCGCTCGGCCGCGCGAATCGACCACGGCACGTGCAGATGATTCGGCAAGGGATTGTAGATCGCCTCGATGTCGGGATCATCGATCAGCTCCTGATACGAACCGTACGCCCGGGGAATGCCCAAGCGGTTCGCGGCTGCGCGCGCCTTTGCAGTATCCCGCGATGCAATGGCCATCACCTGTGCCAGCGCGCTTCCCTGCATCCCGGGGATGACTTTCTCCACCGCGATTTTGGCGGTGCCGAGTATCCCCCAGCGAACCGGCGCTATTCGCTCGTCGCTCACTTCGCCTCTAGGACGTCACGCACCGTATGAAAGCCCCCGGCGAACCAGCGTAGTTGGCTAACAGCTCCCTGCTTCGGTTTTGTGGATACTCGAGATTAGCGCCGCGATCTCAAACTAGAGATTCGCGCCGTGGCATTTCTTGAACTTCTTCCCAGACCCACACGGACAAGGATCGTTCCGCCCGACGTTGCTCCAGTCCGCGGACCCGCCCGACACGCCAGGCACACCGGGAACGCCGCCCATGGCTCCGCCAGCCATCGCCTTGCTCAGCGACGAGCTCTTTCCCCCGATATGGACCGTCGGCTCCGGACGAACCGCGGTTCCCCGCTTCGGCGCCTCCGCCGGTGCGATGTCGAGCGTCGCATCCGTACCCTCCTCACCGTCCGCGCCTACCTCCTCCATGACACCGAGCGCGTTGAACTGCTTCTTGCGCTGCCTCGGCGCGCGCTCTTCGCCATTCCCGTCCAGGTCCGGCCCGCTCAGGAACATCGGCGGTGGCGGTGCCTGCCGCTCTTCGTAGGTGATCTGGGCGCGCAGGAATCTCTCGGTGAACGTGTTCTGGATGTCGTCCATCAGATCCACGAACATGCTGTACGCCTCGTGCTTGTACTCGATGAGCGGATCCTTCTGGCCCCACGAGCGGTAGCCGATCGCGTTGCGAAGCTGGTCCAGATCGTAGAGGTGGTCCTTCCACTTTTCGTCGAGGACGTGCAGCATGACGATCGCGAGCAGCAGACCGGCATCCGGTCCGAGACTCAGCACCTTGTCCTCGAATGCTTTGCGGCCCGCTTCGACTGCGCGCGCCCTTGCTTCCTCTTCGCTGCCCGGAAGCGATCCATCCTCGAACCCGGGAACGGCCAGCATGTAGTGCATCAGAAGATCCTGACGCACCAGCGCGAAATCCCATTCCTCCTGCGAGTCGAACTCGCCGAGCATGTTCTCGACACGCTTGGCGACACCCTTCTCGACCATCTTCTGCGCTTCGGCCTTCAGCTCCTCTCCACCCTCGAGCGCGAACGACCGCAGCGAGTAGATCACCTCTCGCTGCTGGTTCATCACGTCGTCGTATTCCAGGAGCCGCTTGCGTGACTGGAAGTTCTGGAGCTCGACGCGCTTCTGAGCCTGCTCGATCGATCTCGTAATGAGCGAGTGGGTGAGCATCTCGCCTTCTTCCGCGCCCATGCGGTCCATCAGCTTCGCGATTCGGTCGGAGCCGAAAAGGCGCATGAGGTCGTCTTCGAGCGACAGGAAGAACTGCGACGCACCCGGATCTCCCTGGCGACCGGCGCGGCCGCGGAGCTGACGATCGATGCGACGTGATTCGTGCCGCTCGGAGCCGATGATGTGGAGACCGCCCCACTCGACCACATCCACGATCTGGTTCTCCGCGTCCTTGCGCTGCGACGGCTTCGATTCGGTGACGCCAGGTCCGAGCTTAATGTCCGTTCCGCGGCCGGCCATGTTGGTCGCAATCGTAACCCCGCCTGGCTGACCCGCACCGGCGACGATCTCCGCCTCGCGCTGGTGGTACTTGGCGTTGAGGACGTTGTGCGGAATTCCCGCGCGCTTGAACATGCGCGCCAGCGTCTCCGACACTTCTACGCTCACCGTGCCCACGAGAACCGGAAAGCCGAGCTCGTGGAGGCGCTGCGTCTCCTCGAGGATCGCGTTGTATTTCTCGCGCCGCGTCTTGTAGACGAGATCCTGCCTGTCGTCCCGGATGACGGGCCGGTTGGTCGGGATCACGGAGACGCCGAGCTTGTAGATCTGGTGGAACTCCGTCTCTTCCGTCTCGGCGGTACCGGTCATGCCGGACAGCTTTTCGTAAAGGCGGAAGTAGTTCTGGATCGTGATGGTGGCGAGAGTCTGCGTCTCGCCCTTCACCTGCACGCCCTCCTTTGCCTCGACGGCCTGGTGCAGACCCTCCGACCAGCGGCGGCCGTGCATGGTGCGCCCGGTGAACTCGTCGACGATCAGCACCTGCCCTTCCTGCACGACGTAGTTCACATCGCGCTCGAACAGCGCGTGCGCGCGCAGCAGCTGGTGCACGATGTTCAACCGCTCGCTTTTGGCCGCGTACTCGCGGTTCAGCTTGTTCCGCGCCTCGAGCTTTTCCGCCGGCGTCATGTCCGGATCGTGGTCGATCGCGTGCACCTCCTGCGACAGATCGGGCAGTACGAATTCGTCGTGCGCCTGGGGCGACATGAAATCGACGCCCGCATCTGTGAGGTGGACTGTGTGGCCCTTCTCGTCGAGGACGTACAGCAGATCTTCCTCGATGTCCCGGTACTGCTGTTTGTTCGCCGGAAGCCGCCGATCCGCGATGTGCTGGAGCTCCATCTTCTGCACCAGCTGCTTGGCGCCTGTCTCCTGAAATACCTTGAGCAGCCGCTTGTTCTTCGGGCCACCGAGCTGGGCCTTGTAGAGATTCAGCGCTGCCGCATCGTTGTCACCTGCTTCGAATGCCTTCTCGCCCGCCGCCACGAGCGCGTTGACGAAATCCGACTGCCGCCTCACCAGGCGCGCTACCGAGGCGTTGTGCTCCGCGTACTCCGCGTCGCTCTCGTTTCCGACCGGTCCAGAGATGATGAGCGGCGTGCGCGCTTCGTCGATGAGCACCGAGTCCACTTCGTCGACGATGGCGTAGATGTGGGCGCGCTGGACGCGCTGCTCCAGCGACTGCACCATGTTGTCGCGCAGGTAGTCGAAGCCGAACTCGTTATTGGTGCCGTACGTGATGTCGCACCCGTATGCGGCGCTGCGCTCCTGCGTTCCCGGCTCCGTGTCGTCGATACAGCCGACAGAGAGCCCTAGATACTTATAGACGTGCCCCATCCACTCCGAGTCGCGGCGGGCGAGATAGGAGTTGACGGTGATCAGGTGCGCTCCCTTGCCCGGCAGCGCGTTGAGATAGAGTGGCAGCGTGGCGACGAGCGTCTTTCCTTCACCGGTCGCCATCTCCGCGATGCGCCCCTGGTGCAGCTGGATGCCACCCATCAGCTGCACGTCGTAGGGCACCATATTCCACTCCATCTCCTGCCCCGTGACCATGACTTTGGTCCCGAGCAGCCGACGCGCCGCCTCACGGACGGTCGCGAACGCCTCGGGAAGGAGCTCGTCCAGCACTTCGGCAATCGCGGTCCGGAGCTCGGCTTCCGCGCCACCGCGGCCATCGACGCCACTCAGCTCGTTGTCTATCGCTTCACGGTCGGTGGGGTCAGGAGTTATTCGCTTCTTCTCCCTCAGCGCCGCGATGCGCGTCTCGATCTCGCTCGTGCGCTCCCGGATGCGCTCGCGAAACTTCTCGGTCTGGCCGCGAAGCTCGTCCTCGGAGATGGTCTGGATGCGGGCGTAATGCTCGTTCACTTCGTCGACGATCGGTTGAACGCGCTTCCGCTCCCGATCGTGACGAGTTCCGAATACACCGCTCAGCAGCCCTGTCAACGCCATGTACCTGTCTTCCTCAGGCGGAGACGCTCCGCCTCAACGATAGAGCCCTCGCGCGTCGATGAATCGTTCGACGCTCTCGGGCACGAATCCCTTGATTGACTTTCCACCACGAAGGCGCTCCCTGACCTCCGTCGATGACACATCGATGCGCCGCGTCGAGACCATTATGATGCGCTCCGCGTTGCGCCCGGCTCCAGCATCGGGAGAGCCCGATCTCATCACCACCGCCAGAGTGGCAAGCTCGAGAATCCGCTCCGGATTTCGCCACTGCGGGAATCCAGCGAGAGAATCCTGACCAAGCAGAAAAAAGAGCTGCGAACCAGCATGGCGCCCCGCCAAATGCTCCAATGTGTCAACGGTGAAAGATAACCCCTTACGGTTGATTTCCGCGTCATCGACGACGTAGTTGGCGTCGTCGGCAACGGCCAGACGAAGCATCTCGACGCGGTCTTGTCCCGAGGCCACCGGAGGCCTGTCGACCTTGAACGGCTGGGCGCCGGTCGGAACGAATATCAGGCGATCGAGCTTGAGCGCTTCCCGGGCATCGGAGGCCACGAGCAGGTGGCCGACGTGGGGCGGATCAAACGTGCCCCCGAAAACCCCAATGCGCACGGACTAAGTCGCCGGCTTCGCGGGTGCGGGACCGCAGTCCTTGAGGACTTCGCGGTCGGTCGGATAAGCCTTTCGCATCGCGTCGCACGCCTCACGCGCGTCCTCGGTGTACCTGATCGCGCGATAAGCTTCGAGCAGCCTCAGGTACGCGTCCCTGGTTTTCTTCGCATTGGGATGCAGCCGGATCACATCCTTGAAGTAGATGATCGCCGAATCGAACGCCTTCCGTTTGAGATAGAGATAACCCGTGTCGTAATCCTTTTCCGCGAACCACTCATCGAGCTTATCGAGCTCTTTCTTGGCGAGCGGGGCATATCGTGAATCGGGAAAGCTGCCGATGAGCGACTCGAATGCGGTTTGCGCATTATGGCCGTAGGTGGCGTCCAGCTGCGGTTGGCGCCACTCGTGCTCGTACGCGAGGCCCGAGAGGTAGAATGCATCGTCCACCAGCGTGTCCTGCGGGAACGCGTCGATGAGACGATTGTAGGTCCCAGCCGCGAGCAGATACTCTCCGTTCCTGGCCTGCGATTGCGCCAGGTAGTAATACGCGAGCGGAAGCCGCGGATCGCGCGCTGAGAGATCGAGCGTCAGCTTCTCGAACGCTTTTGCGGCGTTGTCGTAGCGGCGCGCCTTGTATTCGGCGAGCGCTACCTCGTACAGCTTGTCGGCCGTAGGGTAGATCTTCGGATTGAATGGGGGCTTGCAAGCCAGCGGTGCCGAGAGCAGCAGGGCCAGCAAAAACAATCTTGGCTTGAACATCCGTATGATATTACCCTCTGCGGCCGAGCGTGTTCATGCGGATGGGCGTCCGATCGAATGATACCGCACGCCCAGCTCCCGCATCTTCTCGACGTCGTAAAGATTTCTGCCATCGACGATGACCGGTTGCTTGAGCGTGCGCTTCACCCGCTCGAAATCCGGGTGGCGATACTCGTTCCAGTCAGTGACCACTACCAGCGCATCCGCACCCGCGAGCGCCTCATAGTTAGTCTCCGCATAATCTATTCGGTTGCCAAACAAAGCTCGGGCGTGATCGAGGGCGGCTGGATCGTGCGCGCAGATCGAAGCGCCTGCCTTGAGCAGCGAGTCTATCAGAGCGAGAGACGGCGCCTCGCGCATGTCGTCCGTCCCCGGCTTGAAGGCCAAACCCCAGAGCGCTATCCGACGGCCGGACAGAGTATTTCCCAGCGCGCGCTTCACTTTCTCGACCAGCACCTGCTTCTGTCGCTCATTTGCTGATTCGACCGCGGCCAGAACCTGCATCGGTGCACCACACTCTGTCGCCGTCCGCACCAACGCTTTCACATCCTTCGGGAAGCATGACCCGCCGTAACCCGGACCGGCGAACAGGAAGGACTGACCGATGCGCGAGTCGGTTCCAATTCCCTTTCTGACCAGGTCGATACTCGCTCCGAGCTTTTCGCACAGGTTGGCGAGCTCGTTCATGAAAGAAATACGCGTTGCCAGCATTCCATTCGCCGCGTATTTCGTCATTTCGGCCGATGCGATGTCCATCACGAGAATCGGCTTGCCCGTTCGTACGAACGGCGCGTAGAGGTCTGACATCACCTTGCGCGCCTGGTCGCTCTCAACGCCGAGAACGACGCGATCTGGTCGCATAAAATCCTCAACCGCGGCGCCCTCTTTCAGGAACTCCGGGTTGCTGCAGATATAGAAGGGGAACTTTGCCTTCTTCGCGATTTCGGCGCTTACTTTTGTCGCGCTGCCCACCGGCACGGTCGATTTGGTCACGACCACCATCTCGCGACTCATGTGCTGCCCGATCAACGACGCCACCTGCAACACATACTTGAGGTCCGCGGAGCCGTCTTCACCAGGCGGAGTTCCCACCGCGATGAACACGACGTCTGCCGTCGCTATTGCTTCCTGCAGATTGGTGGTGAACGTCAACCGCTGCTCATTCTGATTCCGTTCGACGAGGGCTTCGAGGCCCGGCTCGTAAATCGGCAGGACATTCTGCTTGAGACCATCGATTTTCTTGACGTCGATGTCGGCGCAGCAGACGGTATTGCCTGTCTCAGCCAGACACGCGCCTACGACTAGCCCAACGTAGCCGGTACCAATAACCGATATGTTCACGGGACCAAGGTGTGAGTTGGTTGGTGCGCAGTCGCGCTAGGCGATCGCGTACGAGCTGGGCGACGCGAGAGAAACGATGCGTCCCTTTCCTTTCGCCAGCTTGGCCGTGGCGTTTCTGGTGTCGACGACCACTTTCGCCAGGTGGACCACGCGCTGGTAATCGACGCTGGTGTGATCGGTGACGATCACCACGGCGTCGGCTCGCGTTATCTCGTCGTCGGTGAGCGGAACGCTCGAGTGCTCGTGTCCGTCCTCGCGGTACTTCGGAACGTAGGGATCGTGGTAGAGCACCGTCGCTCCCTGTTGCTCCAGCAGCCGGATGACGTCGAGGGCTGGGCTCTCTCTCATGTCATCGATGTCTTTCTTGTACGCGACTCCAAGCACCAGAATGCGGCTTCCGTTGACCGCCTTTCTCTCTTCGTTGAGGGCCTGCGTGACCTTTCTTGCCACTACCGCGGGCATCTCACTGTTGATCTCGCTGGCGAGATCGATGAAACGCGTCTTGTAGTTGAGCGTTCTCATTTTCCACGCGAGATAGTGGGGATCGAGCGGAATGCAGTGCCCGCCGATTCCCGGACCAGGCGTGAATTTCATGAAGCCGAACGGCTTCGTCGCCGCGGCTTCGATCACTTCCCAGATGTTGACGCCGAGCTTGTCACAGACGATCGCCATCTCGTTCACGAGTCCGATGTTCACAGACCGGAAGGTGTTCTCGAGCAGCTTGACCAGCTCGGCAGTCTCGGTGCTCGAGACTGGAACCATGGTATCGAGACAGGTGGCGTAAAGCGCCACCGCCACCTCG
>JBGQIT010000110.1:0-8140 GCA_041498575.1 Gemmatimonadaceae bacterium | reverse complement strand
GCAAGCACATCGTGATCGTGGACGACGTGTTGTACACCGGGCGCACGGTCCGTGCGGCGCTCGACGAGCTGGCGGATTTCGGAAGGCCGGCTTCCATCTCGCTGGCAGTACTAATCGATCGAGGTGGACGCGAGCTTCCAATTCATGCCGACGTCGTCGGTAAGAAGGTCGAGGTGGGAGAAGACGAGCGCGTCGATGTGATGGTGGCCGAGCTGGACGAGCGCACCGAGGTCGTCATCGTGCCCAAGTCGACGGCGTGACCGGGACCCTCGGCAAGGATCTACTCGGCCTCGAGTCGCTGACGGGCGACCAGATTCGACTCATTCTCGATACCGCGGAGCCGTTCAAGGAGATCAGCGAGCGCGCGATAAAGAAAGTACCTGCGCTGCGCGGCTCAACGATCGTGAATCTCTTCTTCGAGAACTCCACCCGAACACGGATCTCCTTCGAGTTCGCGGAAAAAAGGCTCTCGGCAGATACCGTCAACGTTTCAGTGGCGGGATCGAGCGTCTCAAAAGGGGAGACGTTGGTCGATACGGCACGCAATCTCGAGGCGATGCGGATCGACATGGTCGTCATCAGGCACTCTGCCTCGGGTGCGGCGCAGTTCCTGGCTGAGCGTATTCAGTCCAACGTCATCAACGCCGGTGACGGCACGCACGAGCATCCCACCCAGGGGCTGCTCGACATTCTCACGCTGCGAGACCGATTCGGCGATCTGAAGGGACGGCGCGTCTGCATCTGCGGTGACATTCTGCACTCGCGCGTGGCGAGGTCGAACATCTGGGGCTTGACCAAACTCGGCGCGGAGGTGGCGGTTTGCGGACCACGCTCACTGCTGCCCAATGCAATCGATGAGTTCGGAGTTCGTATCTTCGATCGGGTTGAAGAGGCGATCGAGTGGGCTGAGGCACTCAACGTCCTGCGCCTCCAGTTCGAGCGAATGACGGCCGGCTACATACCGTCGGCTCGCGAATACAATCGCGTCTTCGGAATCACCCGTGAGCGACTCGATCGCGCCCCGCGTGACATCCTGATCCTGCACCCTGGTCCGATGAATCGCGGCGTCGAAATCGACTCCGATGTGGCCGATGGCCCCCATAGCGTCATTCTGGATCAGGTTACGAATGGCGTTGCGGTCCGTATGGCGGTGCTCTACCTGCTTGCGGGCGGGAAGCCGGAATTGGCCGAAGCGGCGAAAGGTGGCAGCGGCCGCGGACGCGAGGACCGGGAATGAGGCCGGTGCTGCTTAGCGGAGGCACGCTCATCGATCCGTCGCAGGATCTGAACGAAGTCGGCGACGTTTTCATCACCGATGGCAAGATTGCCGGTGTGGGACGCTCGATCGAAGGCCCGGAAGAGGCCGAGGTAATCGATTGCGCCGGACTCATCGTCTCGCCGGGATTCATCGACGTGCACTGTCATTTGCGGGAGCCCGGACGCGAGGATGTAGAGACGATTGCGACGGGAGCAAGGGCCGCCGCAGCCGGAGGATTCACAGCGGTGTGCGCGATGCCAAACACCGATCCGGTCACTGACAATCAGGCGGCAGTTGGCTTCATTGTCCGCCAGGCGCAGCGAGCAGAGTCGGCGCGGGTCTATCCGATCGGTGCGATCTCCGTCGGCCAGGAAGGGAAGGCGCTCGCCGAATTCGGAGAGATGGTTGGAGCCGGCGCTGTCGCGGTCAGCGACGACGGCAAGCCGGTCGCCAGCGCGCAGCTGATGCGAACCGCGCTGGAATACGCGCGGACCTTCAAGATTCCGGTGATCGACCACTGCGAGGAGCCGACGCTTTCGGCCGGCGGGTCGATGAATGAAGGAATCGTAAGCGCACAGCTTGGCCTCAAGGGTATTCCGGCCGAGGCGGAAGAGATCATGGTCATCCGCGACATCCTGCTGGCGCGCCTGACGGGCGGGCACGTTCACCTCGCGCACATGAGCACGAAGGGATCCGTCGAGCTGATTCGCTGGGGCAAGGAGCGCGGAATAAGGGTCACCGCGGAGGTCTGTCCGCATCATCTCTCGCTGACGGAAGAAAGCGTTCGCGGCTACAACACGAACGCGAAGATGAATCCGCCGCTGCGGACGGCGAAGGATGTCGAGGCACTGCGCGAGGGAGTGAAAGATGGAACGATCGATCTCATCGCCACGGATCATGCGCCCCACCACTACGACGAAAAGGAGAGAGAGTTCGCCGATGCGCCGAATGGAATCGTCGGCCTGGAAACCGCGCTGGCTGTGATAGTGACGAATCTCGTCGAAACGGGTCATCTCAACTTCTCCGATCTCGTGGATCGGATGGCGTGCACTCCGGCCCGCGTTTTCAATCTTCCCGGCGGATCGCTCAAGCGCGGCGCGGCAGCGGACGTCACCGTGTTCGATCCGAAGGCGCGTTGGAAGGTTGACGCGTCGCAATTTGCCTCCAAAGGACGGAACAGTCCCTACGACGGAATGCCCCTCGTCGGGCGCGCCGCTTGTACTATTGTGGCGGGGTCGGTCGTCTTTCGATCGGGGATTCCCGTCCGCGGTCGGGAGAAGGTGAATCGAACAAGGGGATGAAGTACGATGGCTGAGAAGGAGCCGGTCTCGCTGGACGCGCTCAATGGCCTCCTGAAGGAGCGCCAGAGATACGAGGAGTGGCTGGGTGCGCTTGAAGAGAAGCGCGCGAGCACTCCTGATTCCGTATATCAACGTGTTCAGTCGGACTACCAGACGCGCCTGCGTGAAGTCTCGAGCAAGCTCGCAGAGCGTGCCGGCGAGCTGCGCGAGAACATCGACGCGTTGACCGTAAGGCTCGAGGAGATTTCCCGCCAGGAGCGCCAGCAGCGCGAGGCGCGGCAGGAAGCCGAATTACGTGCCGCAGTCGGAGAGTACACCGACAAGCAGTGGAAAGAGATCGGCGGGGCCTGGGATAAAGAGCTCGCGCGTCTCGTGAAGGAGAAGGGCGCGCTCGACGCCCAGCTGACCGAGCTGAGCCGGATATTCGCGCTCAGCGTGAAGGAGAAGCAGGCGGAAGCGATTGCGGCTGGCAGAGCGATATCGGGGGACGGCGCGCGCCCCCCGATATCTCCGGTCGTACCGCGTCCGGCGATTCCCGAGCCGCCGGCGCTGAATCCCCCGGCTCGCGTTGAGCAACCGGTCGCCCCACGCGCGCAGCAGCCGCCTCAAAACGCGCCCAGCAACCGTTCGCCATTCGACGAGTTTCCGGTCCTTCGGCCGGGCAGCGGATCAGGCGCACCACCGTCAACCGCGGTCGCAACTCCGCCTTCGGTTCCAAAGACTGGCGGCACACAAGACCCCCGATCGGAGCAGCACAAGACGCTCAAATGTCCGGAGTGCGGGGCCGCGAACTATCCCACCGAGTGGTATTGCGAGCGGTGCGGTGGCGAGCTGGCCACCATGTAAAACAAAAAAGGGCGCCCCGAGGCGCCCTTTCTATTTCATGAGTTTTACTTTCCGGCCTTCGCCATTCTGCTCTTGTGGCGCGCTGCCGCGTTTCTGTGTATCAGGCCTTTCCGCGAAGCCCGGTCGAGCAGCTTCACCGCGGCCAGTCTCTCCTCGGCGGTTCCGGCGGACGCCCTCTTGAGAGCGGTGCGGAGCGCGGATTTCTGGGCGCGGTTGCGGATGGCAGCGGCGCGTGATTTCCGCATGTTCTTTTTCGCTGAAGCAAGATTTGGCACGAACTGATCTCCGAGGTCTTTTGGGACTGTGATGTAGCCAAGAAATTTGTCCTTGAGAGAGGCTCACGTCAACCCGCGCGCGGGAGTCTGTCGAGGGTAATTGCACACGTCGGTCGGTCCGCTCCTGGCTTCCACGTTGCCGCATTCGCTCCCGCTATCACCGAACAAGCGGCGGACCACGAGCCGGATTCTTTTGCCAGCCGGTGCCGCGCGATGCGAGAAATGCTAACTTCAACGTGCGGATCTTCGACCTCAGCCTGAGCCCATTGGACAAATCGATTCAGCAATTCATCCTCGTCGCACCGGTGCTTCTGTTCTCGATGGTTGCGCACGAGTATGCACACGGCTACGCGGCGCTCAAACAGGGAGATACCACTGCCTACTCCCTTGGCCGCCTGACCTGGAACCCAATCCCGCACATCGATCTGTTCATGACGATCCTGCTCCCGCTGCTCACGTTTTTCACTACCGGGATCGCGTTTGGCGGCGCGAAGCCGGTGCCGGTTATTCCGCGCAACTATCGCAATTTCAAGCGAGGCGACATCATCGTCTCCCTCGCTGGCGTCGTGACAAATTTCATTATCGCGCTCTGTTGCATCCCGTTAATCGTTCTGGTCGGATTCCTGGGCCGCCTTTTCCCGTGGCTGTCCGACACAGGCGCCATTCTGCAGGCGATGCTGCTCTACGGAGTACTTATCAACCTGGCTCTGGCCGCCTTCAATCTGATCCCGATTCCGCCTCTCGACGGATCGCACGTATTCAAATACATCCTTCCCCCGGCCTGGGCGCTCAGCTACCAGCGCCTCGGCGCATACGGATTGCTGATACTTTTTCTGCTCATCAGCTTTGGAGCGCCAGTGCTCAACCTGTGGTTCAAGCCGGTGTTCCTGCTCGACAGGCTCGCCGCTCGGGCGGTCTCGCCCTACATCCTTCCCAGTCCATGGACGATGTGACCACGCTGACGCCTCGATCTTTCGCGGTCGCAGAGTCGGCGGTGTCCGAAGTTTTCGTCGTCGAGCTGGCGGAATATTCCGGACCGCTCGATCTCCTGCTCACGCTCATTCGCGACGAGCAGATCGACATCTACGACATCCCCATCGCCCGAATCGCTGAACAGTTTCTGGCGCGAATTTCGTCGCTCAAGCTGGACGAGGCCGCCGACTATCTCGAGATGGCGGCCAGGCTCGTCCGGATCAAGGCGCAGATGCTGCTGCCCCGCCGCGAGGGAGAAGATGTGTGGGAGGATCCACGCGCCGAGCTGGTGCGCAGGCTTCTCGAGTACCAGCAGGTGCGCGAGGTCGTCGACGTCCTGGAGCGCCGGAGTGAGGATCGCCGCGGCCGTTTCGCGCGGGCGTATTCTCAGCAGGCGGTACAGATCCCGGTGGCAGGACCGCTGTCGCTATCTCTCCCCGAGCTCCTCGCGGCGGTCGACCGCGTGCTGCGACTGGCCAGAAAGCCACACGTCCACGACGTCATTCCGCGGGCGCTCGATGTCGACGGTGCGATAGGAATCGTGCGCGCGTTGCTCGCAATCCGTGCCCACGCGCAGTGGAAAGACATCCTTCCAAAAAAGGCCGAACCGTGGGAAGTCCTTTCGCTGCTGCTTGCGCTTCTCGAGCTCGCGAAGCGTGGCGAGCTCCGACTGATGCAGCCGCGCGCATTCGCCGCATTCGAGATAACACGTGACTCCTCTAGCGAAGCTGCTTGAAGCGGCGCTCTTCGCGAGCGCCACTCCGGTCCCAGCCGATGCGCTGCGCGCGATAGCTGCGCACGCCGACGAAGCGGAGACGACGCTCGAGTCCGCGCTCGAAGAGCTGCGGCTTCACTACGACACCGATGGTCACGGTGTCGAGCTCGTGGCGGTTGCCGGAGGTTGGCAGATACTGACCCGGCCCGAGTACACCGAAGCGATAGAGCGGGCGCAGCTTGCCGCGCGGCCTCAACGGTTATCGACGGCAGCCCTGGAGACGCTCGCGATAATTGCATACCGGCAGCCGATCGGCCGCGCGGAGATCGAGGAGATCAGGGGTGTTGGTGCGGGGGCGATTCTCAAATCTCTTCACGAGCGCGGCTTGATCGACGTTGTCGGCCGGGGTGAAGGCTTGGGGCGTCCGCTTCAGTACGGCACTACGACCCTGTTCCTCGAGCAGTTTGCGCTGAGGCATCTGGAGGAGCTCCCACGTGCCGACGAGCTCGCGATTGCGTTGCGAGCTCCGCGGCAAGCAACGCCGCCGGGAGGAGTGCCGGCTACCAAGGACAACGGCGAGGCGCCCCCGCGGGCAGATTGATGCCCGGATCAATGCGAATTCACCGCGCGCTGGCGCGCGCGGGAATCGCTTCTCGTCGCCGGGCGGAAGAACTGGTTGCCGCGGGGCGCGTGCGCATCAATGGAGCGGTCGCGCAGACCGGTCAGAGCGTCGACCCTGAACACGACAAGATCACCGTTGATGGCAAGGCCGTTGCTTCACCAGCGGCACCGGACTGGATCGTTCTCAACAAACCGACAGGGGTGCTGACCACTCGTTCCGATCCGGGAGGTCGGCGGACGGTTTTCGATCTGGTCGACGACGTGCCGGGGCTGACGTACGTCGGACGACTCGACTACATGACCGAGGGAGTGCTGCTCCTCACCACCGACGGCGATGCGGCGCACAAATTGACACACCCAAGCGGCGAAATCGAGCGAACCTATGTCGCAACCGTACGGGGCGATGGCGCGGATGCGGCACGAGCCGCGATGAAAGGTGTAGAGCTGGAAGACGGACTGGTGATGCCGACGGCGGTGTCGGCCAGGCGGATCGGTCGCGGCAGGTGGGACGTGGAGCTCACAATAGCGGAAGGGAAGACGAGGGAAGTTCGACGGTTGTGCGAAGCGCTGGGTCTCGAAGTCGAGCGGCTGGTGCGGACGAAATTCGGCCCGGTGAAACTCGGGACTCTGGAGTCAGGCAGGACGCGCCCACTGACGGCGCGCGAGACGGAGATCATTGCCGCACTCACCAAGAGCGGCGGCAAGAGCAAGAACACTACTGGAGGAGCAAGACGTGAACGGAACCGCAATAGCCGCTGATGCATCGATGGTCCAGGAGGTCGTGCATCAGGTAGGCCGGCGCATCGTCGGCCAGGATTACATGGTCGAGCGTCTGATGATAAGCCTTCTCACGGGTGGGCACGTGCTGCTCGAAGGAGTCCCCGGACTCGCGAAGACGCTGACCGTCCGGACGCTGGCAGAGACGATCAACACCTCGTTCAGCCGGATCCAGTTCACGCCCGATTTGCTGCCGGCAGACGTCGTCGGCACCCAGATCTACGACCAGTCGAACGGAAAGTTCTCGGTCAAGAAAGGGCCGATCTTCGCCAACATCATTCTGGCGGACGAGATCAACCGCGCGCCGGCAAAGGTTCAGGCGGCGCTGCTGGAAGCGATGCAGGAAAAGCAGGTGACGATCGGCGGGACGACGCACGTGCTCGATGAGCCGTTTCTCGTTCTCGCGACGCAGAATCCGATCGAGCAGGAAGGCACGTATCCGCTACCCGAAGCGCAGGTCGACCGCTTCATGCTGAAGCTCCACGTCGGCTATCCATCGCGCGACGAAGAGAAGGAAGTGCTGCGAAGAATGGCGGGCGGTGATCCCATCCCCGTCGATCGCGTCGCTACCCCGAAACAGATCCTCGAGACCCGGCGGCACATCGCCGAGCTGTACATCGACGAGCGCGTGGTCGACTACATCGTCGAGATCGTTCACGCCACCCGCAATCCCGAACAATCGGGCCTCGCCGAGCTGAAGCCGTTGATCGAATACGGCGCGAGCCCGCGTGCTACGTTGGCGCTCGCCCAGGGGTCCCGCGCCCACGCCTTTCTTCGCGGGCGGGCGTTCGTGACGCCGGACGACGTGAAGGCGATTGCGCCCGACGTTCTTCGTCACCGCGTGCTCCGAACTTACGAGGCCGAGGCAGAAGAGGTCACGAGCGACGAGATCGTTGGACGCATTCTGGAAGCGATACCGGTTCCGTGATCGGCATTTTCCGGTCTCGGCGGCGCCAAAAAGAGGCGCCCAAGCGGACTCCTGAGAAGCCGATGGGAGTGCCGCCCGAGATTCTGCGTCAGGTGAAGCTGATTGAGCTGCGCACGCGCGGGCTCGTCAACTCCGTTTTCACCGGGGAGTACCGCTCCGTATTCAAGGGCCAGGGGATGGAGTTCTCGGAGGTGCGCGAGTATCAGTCGGGCGACGAAGTCCGCTCGATTGACTGGAACGTTACCGCCCGAATGCGTCGGCCTTTCGTCAAGCGGTATGTCGAGGAGCGCGAGCTAACAGTGATGCTGGTCGTCGATCTCTCGGGTTCAGAGAGATTCGGGACGGTGAGACGTTTCAAGTGCGAGCTGGCGAGCGAGCTGGCTGCTGTCCTGGCAATGTCCGCGGTTCAGAACAACGACCGCGTTGGCGTTCTTCTTTTCACCGATC
>JBGQIT010000109.1:0-8154 GCA_041498575.1 Gemmatimonadaceae bacterium | reverse complement strand
GCGCAGGTCTCCGGCAGCGTTCTCCAGACATACGCGGATCAAGGTCAGGCGGTGAATGCCGGCACTGTGCTCGCGCGCATCGATGCGTCGGGAATCCAGGACGCTTACACATCGGCGCGCGCCGGGCTCGTCTCCGCGCGCAACGCGGCTGACGTCGCGGCGAAAGACCTCGCCCGAAACGAGAAGCTGCTCGCCGCTGGCGCGATCGCCGAACGGGATATCGACCAGTCGCGTCGGGCATCGATCGCCGCGCAGGCGGCTCTCGAAGATGCGAACTCCAGACTGGCGACCGCCGAAAAAGCCTATCGCAGCACTACTGTCACGGCGCCTTTCAGCGGAGTCGTGAGCGAGCGCCCCGTTTCGGCGGGCGATGTCGTCCAGCCGGGTACGGCTCTGTTCACCGTCGTCGATCCCTCGAGCATGAGGCTCGAAGCATCGGTACCGGCTGAGCAACTGGCATCCATCCGTATCGGGGTCACGGTCGATTTTACCGTCAGCGGCTATCCTGGTCGCCAATTCGTGGGCCGTATCACCCGCATCAATCCAACCGCGGATCCGACGACCCGCCAGGTGCGCATCTACGTCTCGATTCCTAACGAAGGACGCGCACTGGTCGGCGGACTGTTCGCGAACGGGCGGATGTCCACCGCAACGAAGATGGGGCTGGTCGTTCCGCAGTCGGCTGTCGATGTGCGGGGATCGATTCCATCCGTAATGCGGGTGAAGCAGGGAAAGGCGGAAAAGGTTCAGGTACAGATCGGCCTGACTGACAAGACTTCGGAGACGATCGAAGTGTTGTCGGGCCTGCAACCGGGCGACACTCTTCTTCTTGGCGCGGCCCTGGGAATAACTCCGGGAACCCTCGTTCGGATCTCGGCACCGACGGGAAGTCCGGCAGCGAATAACGGCCGGGGGAGCTGATTCTATGATCATTTCAGATTTTGCGATCAAGCGTCCGATGATCACCGTGGTCACGATGGTGGCGCTGGTCGTATTCGGATTGTTCGCTCTCTGGCGCCTTCAGACCGACGAGTTCCCTGATATTCAGCAGCCGGTCGTGCTCACGTTCATACCTTACCCGGGCGCGTCGCCGGAAGGCGTCGAGCGCGAGATCCTGAAGCCTGTCGAGGACGCGATCAAGGGAATCTCCGGCGTCGACAAGATCTACGGCACCGCCGGCGACGGATACGCTCAGATCATCACGCTATTTCTGTTCGAGAAGGATCCTCAGGTGGGCACGCAGGACATTCGTGATGCCATCTCCGGAATCCGCGCCGACCTTCCGGTCGAGATGAAAGAGCCGGTGCTACAACGATTCGACCCTTCGGACCAGCCGATCGTGTCGATGACGATCGCTTCGCCGATGTTGACTCCGGCGCAGCTCACACGCCTTGCTGATCCTGACATCACGAGCAAGCTGAGAGGAATTCCTGGCATCGCCCAGGTGCAGCTTGTGGGTGGTGTGAAGCGCGAGATGACGATCCAGCTGCGGCCCCAGTCGCTTCAGGCGGCCGGCATCAGTGTCGGTCAGGTCGTACAGGCGCTGGAGGCGCAGAACCTTGCCGCGCCAGTTGGGCGTCTCAACGGAAACATGGACGAGCGTACGATTCGTCTGCAGGGGCGTCTGGAGGGGCCGCAGGATTTCATGAACCTGGTGGTCGCCGAGCGAAATGGTCAGATCGTGCGACTGGGTCAGGTCGCCGATGCGATTGACGGCACGCAGGAACAGCGCTCGCTCGCCCTCTACAACGGCGCCGAGGCGGTCGGCATCAACATCGTGAAGGCAAAAGGCTACAGCACGACCGATGTCAGCGCGAACGTTCGCAAAAAGGTGGCGGAGATCCAGAAGACCCTCCCACCGGGTGTGAAGATCGACGTCGTCAAGGATTCTGGTGTTCGCGTTCAGGACTCCGTCCGGAACGTGGAAGAAGCGCTTCTCATTGGAGCGCTGCTGACGGTGCTCGTAGTGTTCGTATTCCTGAACTCATGGAGATCTACCGTCATCACCGGATTGGCACTGCCGGTTTCGGTGCTGGCGTCTTTCATCGCGGTGTGGGCATTCGGATTCACGCTCAATACGATGTCACTGCTCGGACTCTCGCTCGCAATCGGTATTCTGATCGACGACGCAATCGTGGTACGCGAGAACATCGTCCGGCACATCGAGATGGGTAAGGATCACATGACCGCGTCGCACGAGGGCACCGACGAAATCGGTCTCGCCGTCGCGGCGACCACGTTCTCCATCGTGGCCGTGTTCGTACCGGTTGGCTTCATGTACGGCGTTGCCGGCCAGTGGTTCAAGCCGTTCGCTCTTACGATCGCGTCTTCGGTGCTCGTGTCGTTGTTCGTGTCTTTTTCGCTCGACCCAATGCTTTCGGCCTACTGGGCTGATCCGCAGGTGGAGGCGGGAGAGCGCCGCAATCCAATCGCACACGCGCTGGAGAAATTCAACAAGTGGTTCAACCGAATGGCGATCCGCTACAAAGGATTGATTGCCTGGGCGCTCGATCACAGGGTCGCAGTGGTTCTCCTCGCCCTGGCGTCCTTCGTCATCGCGCTCGCACTTCCGGCTGTGGGGCTCGTGGGTGCGAGCTTCTTCGGGACCGAGGATCAATCGGAGGTCAACATCGCTATCGAGACTCCGCCAGGGTCGAATCTCGCGTACACGAGGATAAAGGCCGAAGAGGCGGCTCGGATGGCACGCACGCACAAGGAAGTCCGCTTCACCTTTACGACGCTCGGCGGAAACACGGGCGACGTGAACATCGGGAACATCTACGTGCGAATGGTACCTAAAGCTGATCGCAGCATCGGGGCCGAAGATTTCGGCCGCCTGCTGCGCCAGGAAGTCGGGCACATCGGTGGCGCGACTATGTCAGTGTTCACGAACGACTTTCAAGGCGCGCAGAAGCAGATTCAGATCGAAATGCGCGGTGGTACCTCACAACAACTGGCGACTACTGCTGAAGCAATCGCCGAGCAGGTGAAACAGGTAAAGGGCGCGGTGGATGTCGGGTTGTCGACCAAGGGTCAGAAGCCGGAGCTGAACGTCGAGCTGAATCGCGGACTGGCCGGTACGCTCGGAGTCACCGTGGGGCAGGTGGCTCAGGCGTTGCGTCCGGCATTCGCCGGAATCAAAGCCGGAGACTGGGTGGACCCGAGCGACGAGACTCGTGAGGTAAACGTGCGCCTCGCTCCCGAATCCAGAATGCGCGCCGTGGATCTGGAACAGCTTCCCCTCGTAGTGACTGGGCCCGATGGTCAACCGAGAACGTTGCCGCTGGGCCAGATCGCGACAGTTACGCAGGGACTGGGTCCGGCGCAGATCACCCACCTCAATGGCGATCTCGTCGTCACCGTTCAGGCGAACACGTCCAATCGTCCGCTGACCGAAGTGATGAAGGACATCAACGCGCGGATCGCGAAGATCACCTTTCCGCCCGGCGTCCACATGACGCAGGGCGGTGAAGTCGACAGCCAGAACGAAGTGTTCGGGCGCATCTTCTCGGCGCTCGGTATAGCCGTGATGCTGATGTATTTAATCCTCGTGATGCAGTTCGGGTCGTTCCTCGAGCCACTGGCGATCATGATCTCGCTGCCGCTGTCGCTCATCGGCGTCATGCTGGCTCTCATGATCACCGGCACGACGATCAACATCATGAGCCTGATCGGAGTGATCCTGTTGATGGGCATCGTCGCCAAGAACGCGATTCTGCTCATCGACTTCGCCAAGTGGGCGCGCGAGAAGGACGGAATGCCGAGGCGTGAAGCGCTGATTCAGGCGGGCGCGATTCGTCTGCGTCCGATTATGATGACCACGCTGGCACTTATCGCGGGCATGTTGCCCGTCGCGCTCGGTATCGGTGAAGGCGCCGAGTTCCGTGCGCCGCTCGGACGCGCGGTGATCGGCGGCGTGATCACGTCGACGCTCCTGACGCTAGTCGTGATCCCGACGTTCTACGAGATTCTCGACGAGTGGAGAGAATGGGTATTCACCAAGCTCGGCGTTTACAAGCGCCGCACCGCTGAGCACCCGATACCGCGGGCGGCCCAGGCTACGACGAGCGGAAAGACGGTGGAGAAGCTCGCGTAACAGGGGATTGCTGGACTCGAGCTTCCGACAAATCGTAGATGACAATTCCAGAAAGGATTGCGCACTTTGAGTCTTTTACGGAAGGGCGTGGCTGGAACGCCTCGTTCCGCGAGGCAATCGAACAGCGCGCGGCGTACTCATTGGATGAAGTCATCCCACTGCTTCGACGCGCCGAAGCAGCCGCCAGCGAGGGAATGTGGGTAGCGCTCGCTCTGAGCTATGAGGCTGCGCCAGCATTCGATCCGGCTCTCAAAGTAAGGCCGTCTTCGGAATTTCCTCTCGCCTGGATGGGTGTCTTTGAGGAGCGCTCATCGACTGACTTCAATTCGATTCCCGACCGTCCATTTCTGATATCGGAGTGGGAGCCTCAGATAGACAAGCGGCAATATCGGCAGGCGATTCATTCGATCCGAGACTACATCGAAAGCGGCGACACCTATCAGGTAAACTTTACCTTCCCTCTGCGCGGATCCGTGGTTGGCGATTCGTTCAGCTGCTTTCGTGCGATCGCCCGGTCTCAAGGCGCGGCGTATTCCGCCTATCTGAATATTGGCAGCCACAGGATTCTTTCTTTCTCACCTGAACTATTCGTTGAGCGTCGTGGAAACAAGCTCACTACCCGGCCGATGAAAGGGACGCTCGCGCGAGGGCGGTGGCTCGAGGAAGACGTTCAGCGAGCGCAGCAATTACGGGCATCAGAGAAAGATCGCGCGGAAAACGTCATGATCGTCGACCTGATGAGAAGCGATCTCGGAAAGGTCGCAGCGACGGGATCAGTGGAGGTTCCCGAGCTCTTCGCGGTTGAACGCATCAGCAGAGTCCTCCAGATGACGTCAACCGTTACCGCGGTTCAAAGACCGGAAGTCGGCATTATAGACGTGCTTCGTGCGCTCTTTCCCTGCGGATCAGTGACAGGTGCACCGAAGGCTCGAAGCATGGCGATCATTAAGGAACTCGAGGGCCACCCGCGCGGGATATACACTGGAGCCATCGGCATGCTGTGCCCCAACGGCGACGCCGTTTTCAGCGTTCCTATCAGAACGCTGGCCGTTGATTCCGGGAGCGGCGCCGCCACTTTTGGCGTCGGTGGTGCCATCACCTGGGATTCAACGACCGACGGGGAATACGACGAGTGTTGCCTCAAGGCCAGGTTTCTAACCGATCCCTGGGCTGAATTCGAGCTGCTCGAGACCATAGCCCTCAACGACGGTGAGTATGCGCTTCTCGACCGACATCTCGCTCGCGCCCGCGACTCAGCCCGGTATTTTGGATTTCGTTGGAACGAAGCCGAGGTCTCGGGGGCGCTTGACGATGTCCGCCAATCACACCCGTTGCGACGCTGGCGGATCAGGTTGATCGTCGGGAGAAACGGGAGAATTCACACCGAAGCGTTCCCTCTGGGTGAGCCCCGCACGGCGCCGGTTGCGGTGAAATTTGCATCACGTGCAATCGATGACCACGATCCGCTCGTATTCCACAAGACTACCGCCCGCTCACGTTACGACGTGGAATTGGAGCGATGTCAGCCTTGTGATGACGTCATTCTCTGGAACAGTCGGGGGGAGATCACTGAGTCGACCGTAGCCAATATTATTGTCTTCACAGAGGGAAAACACTGGACCCCACCAAGAGAAGCGGGTCTGCTGGCAGGGACGCTTCGCGGGGAGCTGATTTCGAAAGGACAGTTGTTCGAGCGGACGATCGCGAAGGAGGAGCTCGCGGCGGCAGAATCTTTCGCTCTCATCAATTCGGTACGCGGCTGGATGCCCGCGAAGCTCACAACGGATGGTGCCCTGCTCGAGTCAGCCGGCGGCCTGTCCTGATTTCAGCTGGGTCGGAAGTCCGGCTGCCTGCCATACGCTTGTGCTCAGTATTCAAAAAACGCGTCGTCGGGATAGCAGTATAGCCACCGCTCGCCGGACTCGGCGGATGCAATCACTGGATGACCACTCGCGCGGGCGTGTTTCGAAGCATGCTTGTTGGGCGAATCGTCGCAGCAGAGCGTTTTGCCGCACTCCTGACATGTTCGCAGATGAACCCAGGATGCGCCGATCTTGACGCATTCTTCGCACTCCCGCTTCTTCGGAAGTTTGACGGTTTTGATCGCGCGGATGTGAGCACACGGGGCGTTAGCAGGCATGGGCAGTCACCGTTAGCGTAGTTCCTGTGAAGAGAATCATCAAGCAGTTCCAGGGCCGATCAGCGCGGTGCGGCGACGGCGATGGAAGTAGCGCCGGTTGCGTCCAGCCATACGTGCGTCGGAGTGCGCGCGATTCGCATGACGACGCGATCACATCCCGGGCACCGCATGACCGTCCCCATCCCGTGGGCGTAGACGAGCAGGACGCCAATCGTTCGCGTCACTCCGCAGCCTGCGCACTTTGCGCGCGCGGCTGTGAGATCCGGAATGAATAGCTCACTCAGAATTCCCGCCGCAGCATTGCCATCGAGTGGCTGCATGTCGGCTTTCGGTTTTCGAGTAGCGCGTTTTTTCATCATCGGCTCCTTTCGCTGAATAGAATTGCTCTGAATGCTAGACCGACCCACCCGTCGGGCCGAACCGCTCCGTCTTGACGAGTGCCGGCTGGTGGCCGAGCTCGACCAGGTTGGCAGCCACCGCTTCGACCAACGGAGTCGGGCCGCAGACATACACGTGCGGCTGTTCGGTCGCCGGCCACGCGACCGCCTCGAGCATCGCGCGGTCAATCCTGCGTTTGAATCCGGTCCATCCATCAGGCTGCTCGCGGGTGAGCGTGTGATTGACCTCGAGGGTTGTGTCCTTCTCTGCCAGACGGGCAAGCTCGTCCCGATAGATCACGTCCTCCCATCGGCGCGAAGAGTACAGCAGTCGCACGGGGAGTCGGTGCCGGGCGCCCATGTCGGCGGTTGCGAGCGCTACGTCACGATGGCGCAGCATTGCCATCAACGGCACTATCCCCGAACCGCCGGCGACAAGGAGGAGCGGCCCCCCGGTCGCGATGTCCCAAACGAAGTACCCGCCGATTGGGCCGCGAAGCTCGAGCTTATCGCCGGAGCGCAGCTCATCGGAGAGATATGGTGAGACCTCACCATCGTCGAGGCGCTCGACCGTGAGTGCGAGCCGGGAATCTTCCGGTGGGGACGCGATAGAGTAGCTGCGCTCCGTCTGGTACCCGTCTTCCGCGGTGAGTCGTACGTCCACGTGCTGTCCGGCGCGATGGCCCGGCCACCCCGGCACGTCGAGGGTGAGCGTGCGAGCCTCGGGCGTTTCGTGCACGACATCGATCACCGTGGCGAACCGCCAGACAATCTTCGGCGCCGCGCCAACACTGGTCACTCGTCGCCGGCGTACCGTTGCTCGCGCCAGGGATCACCGTAGTTGTGGTAACCCAGCGATTCCCAGAACCCAGGCGTATCGCTTTCCATGAGGCGCAGCTCACGAACCCACTTCGCGCTCTTCCAGAAGTAGAGATGCGGCACCAGCAGGCGAGCGGGGCCCCCATGCTCCGGCGGGAGCGGAGCGCCGTTGTACATGAATGCGACCCATGCCTTCCCGCCCATCACGTCCGCGAGTGGAAGATTGGTAGTGTAACCGCCATCGCACCTCGCCATTACGTACGGTGAGGACGCGATTCCTTTCGCTACCGCTTCCGAGAGAAGCGTGTCAACCGAGATACCTTCCCACACCGTATCGAACTTGGACCACTTGGTGACGCAGTGGATGTCTTTCGTGGTCGTCTGACGCGGAAGCGCAATGAACTCGTCCCATGTCCACCGAGCACTCCGACCATCAGCACCGCTAAGCGTAAAGTCCCACGCAGTAAGCGGAGTGCGCGGCGTCGGGCCCGCGGAGAGAACCGGAAAATCCCGGGTCTCATACTGGCCGGGAGGGAGTCGCCCCGCGGTGTCCGCAGACTGTCGTCTTCCCCGAAATCCTCGAGAGATCAGTGACAGAGGCTCCTCCTCATTCCTGCAGCGCCTGATGCACGAAGGAAACTGCTATAGATCCCTCGCCTACCGCTGACGCGACGCGTTTGATGTTGCCGGCCCTGACATCCCCAACGGCGAACACTCCGGGC
>JBGQIT010000108.1:0-8256 GCA_041498575.1 Gemmatimonadaceae bacterium | reverse complement strand
GCCATCGTCACTATGCGCGGGAGCGCGCCGAGCGAAGCTCGGCTCGCCGGTGTACCTAGGGGGACGGAGCGCGCGCTCGCGATGCACGAAGCGAGGACCGCCGCGGCGCAAAAGCGCCGCTGCAGTACGGATCTATGCAGGGGAGGTGAGGGTGTCCTCGGAGGGGCACCCGCAGAAAGAGCCCGGCGTTTGGGCGCGCCAGCGCGCCCCAACGGCGGGCGTGCGAGGACACTGCCCCGCAGAGGACACACCCGCCGACCCAGTACAGAAATACTAGCCGAAGCGCCCGCTACTTGACCGGCGAGTCCCCGCCTTTCAGCCCGCGCTCTTCGAGTAAGGCGTCGACATTCGGATCGCGACCTCGAAAGTTTCTGTACAACGTCGCAGCGTCGACGGTGCCTCCTTTCGATAGCACCATGTCTCGAAAGCGATTTCCGTTCGCCCGAGTCAATCCGCCGTGCTCGGTGAACCACGCGTACGCGTCGTCATCCAGCACTTCGCTCCAGGTGTAGGCGTAGTAGCCGGCCGAGTAGCCGCCATCCCAGATGTGTGAGAAGTAGGTGCTATGATAGCGCGGGGGGATTTCAGGAACCGCGACGTTGTAGCGCTTGAGCGACGCGGCTTCGAACGAGTCTACATCCGCAGGCGTTGATCCCGCCGGCAACGTGTGCCAGGCGAAATCGAGCAGCGACGCTTCGATCAGCTCCGTCGTGGCGAATCCCTGATTGAACGTGCGCGACTGCTTGATCTTCTCCACCAGCGCGGCCGGCATTGGAGCGCCCGACGGATAATGCTTGGCGTAGTTGGCGAATACCGCCGGCTCGAGGGCCCAGTGTTCGTTGAACTGCGACGGAAACTCCACGAAATCATTCGGCACGTTCATTCCCGAGAGCGACGGATACTCGACGTTCGAGAGCATCGCGTGCAGCGCATGGCCGAACTCGTGGAACATCGTCGTGACGTCGTCGAACGTGAGCAGCGCCGGCTGTCCCGACGCCGGCTTGGTGAAATTCGCGACGTTGTACACCACCGGCTTCGAGCCGATGAGCCGGGTTTGGTCGACGAGGGCATCGGCCCACGCACCACCGCCCTTGTTGTCACGTTTGAAGTAGTCGGCGTACCAAAGGGCGAGCGCCTGTCCGTTCGAGTCGAACACCTCGAATACGCGCACGTCCGGATGATAGACCGGAATGTCGTGCCGCTCCTTGAACGTGAGTCCGTACAGCTTGTTCGCCGCGACGAAGACACCGTTCTGCAACACGCTGTTCAGCTCGAAGTACGGCATGATCTGCGATTCATCGAGATCGTACTTCGCCTTTCGCACTTGCTCGGAGTAGTACTGCCAATCCCAGGGCTGCAGCTTGAATCCGCCGCCCTGCGCGTCGATCAGCTTCTGCATGTCCGCAGCCTCGACGCGGGCTCTCGCCGTCGCGGGCGGGGCCAGATCTGTCAGCAGCTTGATCGCGTTCTCCGGAGTTTTCGCTCCCGCTCCCTGACTCGCGAGTGTATAAGCCGCCCACGTCGGATAGCCGAGCAGCTGCGCTTTTTCGGCGCGGAGCTCAGCCATGCGGCGGAGAGTGTTCTTGGTGTCGTTGCTGTCGCCTCGCGAAGTGCGGAGCGTCGATTGCTCGAACAGCTTCTGACGAATCGCGCGGTTCTTGAGCTCCGCCTGCGCCGGCTGCTGAGTAGTGTTTCGAAGGGGAAGAACCCACTTGCCCGTGAGACCGCGCTGCTTCGCCGCTTCAGCCGCGGTCTTGATCTCGTCATCGCCGAGTCCGTCGAGCTGCGAGACGTTGTCGACGACCAGGGCACCGACCTTGGTTCCCGCGAGGAGCTTGTTGGAAAAATCGGTTGAGAGTTTCGACAGCTCCTGGTTGATGGAGCGCATCCGGATCTTGTCCGCCTCGGAGAGCTGCGCGCCCGCGCGCACGAAGTCGCGGTTGTAGCGCTCGATCAGCGCCTTCTGCTCGGCAGAGAGACTGCTCGCATTGCGCTGGTTGTACACGCCCTTCACTCGGCGATACAGCTGGTCGTTCAGGTAGATCGCATCGTTGTGCGCGGCGAGCTTCGGCGCCTCGACCTCCTGCACCTTCTGGAGCGTGTCGTTGGTGTTGGCTCCGATGACGGCGAGGAACGTCTTCGCCGTGCGCGTGAGCATCGCGCCGGATTTCTCCATCGGCAGTATCGTGTTATCGAACGTCGGCGCCTCCATCTGCTTCGCGATCGCATCGATCTCGGCCAGCTGCTGGCGCATTCCCTCTTCGAGCGCCGGCTGGTAGTGCTCGTCCCGGATGAGGTCGAATCGAGGAGCGTGATACGGTAGTGTGCTCTCGACGAAGAACGGATTGGATCCGGTGGCCGCGGGTGCGGGAGCGGATCTCGACCTGATGGCGGCAATCGGCGCGCAGGCGTCCGCTATCACCGCGGCGGAGATTAGAGCGGTAAGCGCGAGGCGATGTCTAAAGAGCTGTTTCATTGAGCTATCTTTGAAGGAAATGTGGGCTTTCGCCAGTGACAGAAACTACACCACGAGTCGTATGATGTCCCCTTTGACTCCGTGATTGCCATTGGGGGAATCAGCGGCTCCCCTACACAGTGCGCTCTCCTGTCTTAGATTCACTAACCTGTGAACACGCCGCTCCTTCGTTTCTTTACGCGATTCACCCGCGTTGGCATTGCACTCGTAACGGTGTGGTGTCTCGGGTGTGGAGCGTTCGAATCCCTCGTTGGCGGCCTGACGCGAAACGCGGCCTTCGGCATGAATTGCAGTGCGGAGCAAGGTGGAGGTTCACTCCCGGTTAACGGCGGCGCGGCAGCGGGCGAAGGCGCCGCTCCCAGCCAGAGTCAGACCGTAACGGCGCTTGATCAACACGAGTCGGGCTACTCGTGCTCTTGCGAGTCATGCTACTCAACCTCTCCGACCTCGATTTCGTTGGCACTTCACTCCCAACCCGCTCCTGAGTCGATTGTTCCAACACCAACGTTCTTCGAGAGCGTCGAGCTCGAACCGCTAGTCCCGCCTCCCCAGCTCCTCTCGTAAGGCGTATTGCGTCCAGGCTTTGCTGGACGACGCCCAGCCACGCCGTGTAGTCGCCGGCCCTGGGCAATTCCATAAACATTAAAAATTGCACGGCTCCGCGCAAAGCGCGCTCAGTCGCTTGCGATTGCCGAATCGAGAATAAGAGAAAACCAATAATGTCCGATGCCTTGCCTATTCCGGCGTGTCGTGGCCGCAGCGCAGCAACTGTCCGACCTGCCCTCCTGCTGGTCGCGGTTGCTGCTGCATTCCTTGCTCAGTCGAGCGACGCTCAAACAAGTCAGACGCTAGGCGAAGGGGTGACTCTCCGCGAAGTCTTCGACAGCATCCGTTCCAGCAGCCCTCTGCTTGGAGCTGCCAAGGCCCGCGTTCGCGCTGCACAGGGAAACATCTCGGCGGCCCGAACGTGGAGTAACCCGGTAGTCAGCTTCGAAAGTCAACAAATGACGGAGCAAGGCAACAGTATCGGTCCTTCGCAGCGTGAGACGATGACGACTGCGATGCTGCCTCTCGAACCAATCTTTCAGCGAGGCCCACGCATCGGGAGAGCGAAAGCGCTGATGCGCGCTACAGAAGCCGACGTTTTAACGCAACGGCAGCTGCTGGCCTTCGACGCGGCAGAGGCGTTTTACCAGGTGGCGCTGGCCCAGGTAAACGTGGCCGCCACTCGGAGTCTAGCTCAGTGGTTCGATACGGTGGTGACATACAACAGCGTGCGTGTGAGGGAAGGAGTGGCGGCAGAAGCAGATCTGATTCGCTCTGAACTCGAACGCGATCACGTTCTGAATGAGCTCGCCATGGCGGAAAGTGATCTCGCTCGCGCTCAGGCGGATTTGCAGACCTTTGTCGGCGGAACTTCGAACGCTGGGTTGCAGGTTGAGGTCGATAGCCTCCCGCTAACCTCTTCGATAGCCGCGCGGGCTGATCGGGTCTCGCGTCCTGAAGTCGAGGCGGCGCGCGAGCGCTTGGTCGCCTCCGAAGCGGCAGCGTCGACCGAAAGAAGAATGTTGCTCCGTGAACTGGGAGCCATGGTGGGAACGAAGAACAGTGCTGGATCGAGTTCTTTGGTCGCGGGGTTCACGCTTCCCTTTCCTCTTCTCGATCAGAATCGCGGGGGTATCAACGCTGCCCGAGCCGAACGCGACGTCGCCCAATTCGAGCTCGAGCAAGAAAAAAGGAATGTGGATGCCGAGATCTTCGGTGCGGAAAGGGCCGCACGCATTCTTTCGCAACGGGTCACCGCATTTGGTAGCGGCAGAATTGGTTACCTCACGCGCGCGGAGGACGCCCGTCGGATCGCGCTGGGCGCTTACCGTGAAGGTGGAACCAGCCTTCTCCAGGTCATCGACGCGGCACGCGCCTGGAAGGAGGCCCGCAGTAGCTACTTCGAGACGCTCTTCGCGCAACATCGAGCAGTGCTTCGGCTTCTAGTCGCGCAAGGGATCGACGTCATCGACGCCTGGCCAGGAGTTCGGGCAGGAGCGAACCAATGAGAAAGGACACTACAAACCGCCTGATTGAGGCACATGCCCGGTTGACTGCGCTCTCATTGGCGACTGCTCTGGCGCTCGCAGGAACCGCTTGCAGTCGAAAGACCGAGCAGAGCAAAGCAGCGACGTCTGATTCCATGTCGGCGATGAAGGGCATGACGACGGACACAGCTGCGCGATCCACCGCTCCCGACACCAACTCCATAACCTTTACGGCCGCACAGATAGAGCACGGAAAGATTCAATGGGCCCCGGCGGCGCTTGGTCAATCATCCACGTCAGCAATCATCCCGGGAACGATCATTCCCAATGAGAATCGCACCGCCCGCCTCAGTGCCCCGGCCGAAGGGAGAGTAGTCACCGTTCGCGTTCAGCCGGGTGACAGAGTCGGACGCGGGCAGGTTCTGGTGATCTTGCTCGGTCCCGGCGCGGGATCAGCTCAGTCAGATGTCTCCAAAGCAGCATCGCAGGTCGTCGCGATGCGCGCGCAAGCCGGTTACGCGCGAGCCGCTCGGGATCGAGCGGAGCGTTTGCTCGCCCTCAAGGCGATTCCCAGACAGGACTACGAGCGCGCCATTGCTGATGATGAATCCGCGCAGGCATCTCTCTCTCAAGCACTCGCTGAACAAAGACGAGCGATCGGTTCGGTTGAACAGCTGGGTGCGGGCGCATCTGCCACCGGTGAGATGGTGCTCCGTTCGCCGCTGTCAGGAGTCGTTCTGACCCGGAATGCGCAGCCGGGCGCCGTAGTGTCGGCGGGGACGCAACTGATCTCGGTAACCGATCCATCTTCTCTCTGGCTCCAGATAAATGCACCAGAGAAGCTGGCGTCGCTTTTCAGGATCGGCGGCGCTCTCCACTTCTCCGTTCCCGCATACCCTGCCGACAAGTTCGACGCACGGGTTACAGCGGTCGGCGCGGCACTCGACCCCGACAGCCGCACTCTTCTCGTGCGAGCAACGGTCCTGAACGGAAACCAGAAGCTAAAACCGGAAATGCTTGCGACCGTGTCGGTCGAAGGCGAAAGCGTGCGTACAGTGCCGGTTGTGCCAGACGGTGCGATTCAGCTCCTCGACGGTCGCGCCACTGTTTTCATCGCGAAGCCGAATCCTGCGGGAGGTGCGACTTTCGTCCGCCGAACGGTGGAAATCGGATCGCGCACAGCCTCAAATGTCGCAGTCGCGCGTGGTTTGGCCGCGGGTGAACTGATAGTGACGGTCGGAGCTTTCTCCGTGAAGGCGGAGCTCCAAAAGCGCTCCATGCCTCCCATGGAGATGTAATGGAAAATCTCATCAATGGATTGATCGCACTGTCCCTGAGGCATCGCACGGCTGTTGTCGCGGCGAGCTTGGCGCTCGCGGCAGCGGGCGTCTGGGCATTCCGCACTTTGAACACCGACGCTTTCCCGGACCTGACTCCGAATCAGGTGATCGTGATGACGATTATCCCGAGTCTTTCGCCGGCGGAGGTCGAGCAGCAGGTCACATACCCAATCGAGACCGCGATGCTCGGATTGCCCAGAACTCTGGGCGTCCGTTCGATCTCGAAAGTAGGACTCTCAGTCGTGACAGTGACATTCGAGGACGACGTCGATCTGTATTTTGCGCGATCGCAGGTTCAGCAGCGAATGCTTGACGCCGCAATGCAGCTTCCCGCTGGCGCACAACCGATGCTCGGCCCGCCGGCGACAGCGATGGGAGAGGTCTTTCAATACCTGGTTGAGCCAACCAACGCGAGCCGAGACAGTCTGACTCTCATCGATTTGACAAACATCCAGGAATACACAATACGGCCACTCCTTCGAACCGTTCCCGGTGTGGCCGATGTCAACGCGTGGGGAGGATTACAGCAGCAGTTCGATGTGCTCGCAGATCCAAATAAGCTCTCCGGTTTTGGACTCACTTTGACCGATCTCAAATCGGCGCTCGCAAACAACAACTCGAATTTCGGAGCTGGGTATGTCGAGGACCGCGGCGAAAGACTGACGTTGCGGGGGCTCGGCCGTGTCTCCGACACGGCGGACATTGCGCGGGTAGTCGTCGCGACCCGTGGCACGACTCCGGTTTACGTCAGAGATGTCGCCCGCGTCGTCGTATCCGCGGAGCCCAGATATGGCGCGGTGACTCGTGATGGTCGCGGCGAGGCGCTCTCGGCAGTTGTCCTCATGCTCAAAGGGGCTAACGGTCGTGAGGTCGTTGACCGAGTCGTTCGCCGCCTCGCGGAAATCGAACCGATTTTGCCGAAGGGAGTTCGAATTCGGCCGTTCTACAATCAGGGAGAGGTAGTCACGACAACAACTCATACCGTTTTTCGAAACCTGGTCGAAGGCGCGTTGCTCGTAATTGCGATTCTCTTTCTCTTCCTACGGAACATTCGGGCGTCTCTGCTCACGGCCTCGGTAATCCCGCTCTCGCTACTCGTGGCTTTCATTGCGATGAAGCGGTTCGGTGTTACGGCCAATCTCATGAGCCTCGGCGCTTTGGACTTCGGGCTCATTGTGGACGCGTCTGTAGTCATGGTTGAGAATTTCATGCGTCGGATCGAAGGGCAAGACGGGCCTTCGTCGGCCGCGACCAGGGATTTATTGCGCGACGCTGCGTTCGAAGTGGGCCGCCCCGTCGTCTTCGGCGTTGCGATCATCATCGCGGTCTATGTTCCGGTGTTCACGCTCGAGGGTCTCGAAGGAAGAATGTTCCGCCCAATGGCATTCACTGTTTGCGCGGCCGTGCTGGGCTCGTTGCTGTTGGCCCTGACTTACATCCCAGCGGCTTCGTCGTTCCTGCTGACCGCTTCACGGACAGGATCATCCGAAGCAGTCCGCGCCCATGCCGAGCCGAAGTGGTTCCTGGCCATTCGCTCGCGCTACTCGCGGAGTCTGGCGTGGGCAGTCGCTCATCGGAGACTTGTCGTGGGGACCGCGCTGGCCCTACTCGCGGTCGCGCTGGCCTCGATCCCGTTCCTGGGCTCGGAGTTCATGCCCAAGCTCGACGAGGGAAGCATGCTCATCGAGACGCGCCGAGCTCCAAGCACATCACTTCCGCAAGGAGTCTCGGTTTCCGAAGAGGTAGAACGGACGCTCCGCAAATTCCCGGAAGTCTCAAGCGTAGTGACGAACCTGGGCCGGCCACACGAGCCGACTGAAACGATGGCGCTCTATCAGGCTGATGTCTACGTGGGGCTGAAACCCAGACGTGAGTGGCAAGCTCGTTCCCTTGACCAACTGATCGAGAAAATGGACGAGGCGCTGGGACAAATCCCCGGCCTCGAGTATGAGTTCAGCGCACCGATGCGGATGCGGCTCGATGAAGTAGTGTCGGGAGTAAAAACCGATCTCGGTGTGAAGGTCTTTGGCGACAGCCTCCCGGTGCTCCAGGAGAAGGCAAATGAAATAGAACGGCTCGTCGAGAAAATTCCGGGAGCAGAGGACGCTTCTATCGGAATCAGCGCGGGAGCAATGCAGCTCGAGCTTGACCTCGATCGACCCGCGATCGCGCGGTTTGGGCTGAACGTGAACGATGTGCGTGAGGCGGTAGAGACAGGCGTCGGCGGAATGGCGGCAACAGAGGTGATCGACGGCCGGCGGCACTTTCCGGTAGTCGTGCGGCTTGATGTGCCTTATCGCTCAACGCCCGAGGCTATTGGTCAGGTCCTTCTAAGAACTCCGTCGGGCGCAACCGTTTCTCTGTCACAAGTGGCCGACATTCGCACCGTCGAGGGTCCTGAAGTCGT
>JBGQIT010000107.1:0-8279 GCA_041498575.1 Gemmatimonadaceae bacterium | reverse complement strand
CCTGGATCCTTTGACGACCCGGGGATCAGCGGTCAGCATCCCATCGACGTCTGTCCAGATCTCGATCGCCTCGGCGTGGAGCGCGGCCCCGAGTAGCGACGCACTGTAATCCGATCCGCCGCGCCCGAGCGTGGTGGTGATACCGCGGGAAGTGCGGCCAATGAACCCTCCCATCACTGGAACCTTTCCCTCCCGGATCAGAGGCTGCACCAGGTCCCTCGCGGCTTCGGCAATCGCATCGGTCTGCGGCTCGGCCGCCATGAAATTGTCGTCGGTCGCAAAGACATCCCGCGCGTCGAGGTGCTCGGCCGGAATTCCGCGCAGCTTGAAGAACGCCGCAACGAGGTGCGAGGAGAGCTGCTCTCCGAACGCCGCGATCGCGTCGAAGCTGCGTGGGGTCGCGTGGCCCAGCACCGAGAGCGCCTCTGCCAGACTCGCCAGCTCGTCGAACGTGGCGCTCATCTCCGCCGCCACTTCGGAGGATTCGGCCGACGTGCCTAACAAATTCTCGCACTGCTGAAAGTGACGGTCCCGAAGTGTCTCGACTCCGCGCAGCGCTCCGATGAGATGCCCTTTTGCCGATTGCTCTCCGATCGCCAGCAACGAATTCGTCGCCCCGCCCAGGGCCGAGACGATTACCACGGGTTGTCGGTCGAGACGGCCTTTGACGATTTCGGCGGCGCGCTCGATCGCCTCCGCATCGCCGACCGATGTCCCGCCAAACTTTACGACGATCACGCGGAGTCGAGAGCGCCGTTGGAGGCGAGCAACTCCGCGTTCAGTACGGACCCGCCCGCCGCTCCACGAACCGTATTGTGCCCGAGAGCAACCATGCGCAGATCGAGCACGGCATCGCGTCGCACGCGCCCCACCGTCACCGTCATTCCACTGCCGGCGTTGACATCGCGTTTCGGCTGCGGACGATCCGGAGCATCGGTGACAACGAGTGGGTGCTCTGGCCGCGTCGGGAGCCCTCTGGTCGACGCCAATCCCTGCCACGACCGCATCGTTTCGATCGCGGACTCGGGTGTGGGCTTCTCCTCGAAACCGATCGTCATGCAGATCGTGTGGCCGTGTTCCACGGGAACGCGGTTTGTGTGCGCGCTCACCTTGAACGTAGCGCTCGTCACCTCACCATCTTCGTACCTGCCCAGCAGCTTCAGCATCTCGCGCTCGAGCTTGGGCTCTTCGTCGGCGATGTACGGAATGACGTTGCCGAGAATGTCGAGCGAAGGCACCCCAGGATATCCGGCGCCCGACACGGCCTGCATCGTCGAGAGAAAGAGCTGTCTGATCCCGAACTTCTGATGCAGCGGCGCGAGGGCGACGGCGGCCACTGTTGCCGAACAGTTCGCGTTCGTCACGATGGCGCCCGTCCAGCCGCGATGTTGCCGCTGGCACTCGATGAGAGCAAGGTGGTCCCCGTTCACTTCCGGAATCACGAGCGGCACATCCGGCTCCATGCGGAAATTCTTGGCGTTGCTGAGCACGAATTTTCCGGCCTTCGCGAACGCCAGCTCCACCTCGCCAGCCACCGCGGCATCGAGCGCCGAGAATACTATCGGTGCGCTCACGACGCCGGGATCACAGGCGATCACGCGACGCGTCTGGAGTGTTTGCGGCGGAGGCGGACCCTCCAGCCATCGGGTCGCCTCGCCGTACTTCTTTCCGGCGGACCGTTCCGACGCCGCGAGCTCGACAATCTCGAACCATGGGTGGTCGGCGAGCAGACGCACGAACATCTGCCCCACCGCACCCGTTGCGCCGAGTACGGCTACTGGCCACTTGCTCTTGCGCTTTCCTGGAATCGGCGGAGTCGTCATCTGGCAAGAAGTGTTTGGGCGATTTTTTGGTACGTGTCGACGCTGGCCCTCAGCTCTTCGACATCGATGTACTCGTCCGGAGTGTGTGCGACGTGAATCGAGCCAGGCCCGAACAACAGCGGCTCGCCCCAGTTCGAGAGCAGCGGAATGTCCGAGGTATACGCGACCGGTCCAGTCTCGAACCCAGGTACCGTCGCGAATCGCTGGGCCGGGATATAAGAGCCGAACTCCACTTCAGCGTGCCCTTTGGCCCAGTCCAGTACCATTTTCTTGATCGGCTCGACGTCGCTCACGAGCCGGAACATGATCTCCGACTCCGCGTGAGCGGGGATGACGTTGGCTTCCGTGCCTCCCTTCACCGTTCCGATGTTGACGGTGGTTTCTCCCAGCACGGGATCCTTGGGAAGTGGGAGTTTCCGCAGCGTTGGCAGTAGCTCGATCAACGGCTCGATCGCCGATTGTCCCAGGTGCGGATACGCGGAGTGCGCCTCTCGGCCGCGTGTGCGGATTGTCGCCCGCAGAGAGCCCTTCGCACCGCTCGCCAACTTGCTCTCAGTCGGCTCGCCATTGATGAGGAAGCGGCTGTTCGTGCGCAGATTGTTCGCGGCGCGGGCACCGTCGGACCCCTTTTCCTCGCCGACGACAAAGAGGACTCCGACGCGCTTCTCGCCGCCGCTGACGAGACTGTCCGCCGCCACCATCATCGCCGCCGCGATTCCCTTCGCGTCGGATGACCCCCGCCCGAAAAGACGCGTTCCTTCCAGCCGCGGCGGGACGAATGGAGGAACTGTGTCGAGGTGTGTCGAGAAGGTGACGCCGCCGTCGCCGCCGGATTTCGAAGCCCAGATGTTCGCGCGCCCGCGCGTCACTTCCTGCAGAGTCACGTTCCAGCCGCGCGCCACCAGCCAGCGCGACACGTAGTCGACGACGGTCCCCTCGGAGCCAGTCGTCGATTCTATGGCCACGAGCTCGGCGGCGAGCGACACGACATCGGTCATGCGCGGAAGTTAGCGCAGCGCGGCAGTGGTGTCAGGACGATGCGAGCCCGGATTCCCCCAGCGCCAAGGTGGGCCTGGGCGTGGGCGCTCAGGTAGTTGCGTCGAGGCGTGTGACCGCCGACTGCCGCGCGATGCCGTCGACGCCCTGGACGTTCTCCACGAACATGTGCTGGACCAGCCGGTTCGCCTCCTTCACGTATGCATCGTGGTAGCGCTCGCCGATGTCTCCGATCTCCTGAAGAGTCCGGTTGCCCATCATTCTGCCGGCTTCGCGAAAAGTCTTGAAAGCGTCCTCGGACTGACGCGCCATCACGATGTCGCCGACGAGGCGGACGTAATCGCTCTCGCGCGCGGCGTCGGCGAGATCGCGTACCACTGCTACCGTCATTCCTGTCACGGTCTTCGCGATCCGTAACTCGCCTCCCAACTGCGACTGATATTCCTCGAGCATATGCTGGTGCTCACGCATGCTGGGAATATGACGCGAGCAGAGGGCGCTGAAGCGCGGGTCGTCCGCCTGATCCGCGTGCGCCTCGAGCGCACTGAGGAACGTCCCGTGCTGGATTACGGCGTTGTTGACCTGGCTTTTCAGGAACGCGAGTCCCCTGTTCATCGTCCCTCCAAATCGAGTGTCGGTCAGACAGGATCGACAAGCGAAACTTGTGCCCAAAGCGACTTTCTGCTCTGGCGATTTTCCGCGCCGCCAACGGCGTCCTAGTTCCGCCTGGGAATCAGCAAGCTGCCAGCCAGTGGATCGACCGAGATGGAAAGCGGAGTGCCATCGAGCATCTCGCCGTCGGCCTGGGCAGGCATGTGTGGTATGGTCTCGACCCTGAAATCGCGCCCGGATTTGTAGAAGAGGCACGGATCCGGGCTGAAGTCCTTTCTGATCATCCTCCAGAGAATTCTCAGCGCGTCCGGCAAGTTGTCCGGCGAGAAGACGCAGGCGTTGAGGAGTCCGTCGTCATAGACGATCCCGTCGCCGAACGCGACGAGGTCGTTGAGCACCGCCCCGAGATTGGCGACCAGAACGGCCGAAGCCACGCGATCGTAAACTATCCCGTCCACCGTCAGACGCAATTTGAATTTCTTGTTGCGGAGCACGGCCTTGTATCCGCCGATTACATAGGCCATGAAACCGAAGCGCTTCTTCAGGCGGGCCGGTGCCTCGGATATCATCGTCGCGTCAAGGCCAACGCCAACGCCAATCGCGAACCGGCGCCCGTCCCCAAGTCGTCCGAGATCCATCCTCGCTTCGTCGCCGTTCAGGAGCATTGGTACCGCGCGTGCGGGGTTCAGCGGAATCCTGAACGTTCGTGCGACGACATTCGCCGTGCCGCCGGCCAACACCCCAACTGGTGGTCCCTGATGCCCGAGAGCGCCGAGCACTTCCATCACAGTTCCATCACCGCCGAGCGTGAACACGGCGTCGTATTTGTGGGCGTGTGTCTTCGCGATCGTCGCCGCGTGACCTGGCGCTTCCGTCGACATGGGGTCGCACTCGACTCCGGCCTCGGCAAAGGCCTTCAGCGCTTTGCGGCGGATGCGGGCCGCGCGACGTGACGCCGGATTTACGATCAGTAGCACACGCCCAATCCTTCTCGGCGTCAGTCTCATCGCCGTCGCTGCGCTCATGGATTATCAGGGACTTTTGTGAACCCGCATTTCCGGATTCTCCGGGAACGCGCAAGACTGGTAAGACTCTCCTCTTGCACTCGGACATCGCCGTGCGTTGGGCCAGTCGGGGATTTACTGATGCTCGGGGCGGGGATCGAACCCGCATGGGATTTTGTCCCAAGGGATTTTAAGTCCCTCGCGTCTACCGATTTCGCCACCCGAGCGGAGAACGACGAGCCAGCAATGCATCTGGTCGCAAGCAGGCACCCGCCGCTTGACGGACGATCTGACACTGACCCCGAGAAGAAACGAAGCGGGAAACGGGACTCGAACCCGCGACCCCAACCTTGGCAAGGTTGTGCTCTACCAACTGAGCTATTCCCGCAAGTAAGTACAAAGCTACCGGTGAAAAACGAGGCCAACAAGCAGTGCGCGTGTCTCTGGAGAGACCGCAATTTCAAGTTGACAAAACCTCGAACGGAATGATAACGTCTCCCCGCGGCTGACGTCTCCGACTCGGACGAACGCCCTCAACGCCTCTTTAACACCGTGCGGAGAATCTATGCGCCGTTCTTTGGTCAGCGTTTCCACCGTAGCACTGGCATTCGTCGCGATTTTCGCCAATCCGGCAGGCGCTCAACGTGTGCTTGGCGTTGGTGACGACGCTTTGGTTCTGCCCCGGGGGGTGTTCCGGTTCCGGACCCTCAGCCAGTGGACGTGGTTCAACGAGCGCTACGGCAAGGATACCCCGGGCCGTCCGGACGGCGCGCTCGAGCCGCTCGGCATTGATTTCACGCTCGATACGATTGGTGTCAGGCAGTTCCCGAATCTCGCGCGCCTTCAGGTTGGACTCCAGCAGCTCACCGGAAATCCGAACTGGAATGCAACGCTCGGCAACACCGTGGTGAACCTCCGCGATCATGTCGCTGCATTCCCGTTCGTATTCGAGGCGGGACTCTCGAAACGCTTCTCTGTTGGTATTCAGATACCGTACGTCCAAACGCAGACCTCGGCTTTCTTCAATGTCAACACGAGCGGCACGCAAGGAAATCTCGGGTTCAACCCGGCCCTCGCCGTTGCCGTAGCCGCGACCCAGAACACGACCATGTATACGCAGTTCATCACCGCGGCGGCTACCCTCGAGGGCTCGATCGCCGCGTGCCAGGCGAACCCGGCTGCATCTCCCTCGTGTCCTGCGCTACTCGCCAATCAGGCGAACGCGCAGGCGTTGATCACCAACTCGAGGGCGTTCGCGGGCGGCACGGTCGGCCCCGTTGGTGGGACCTTCAGCCCCACAGGTGGGGTCTACACAACTTCGCCCTTCATTCCGATCGTCGGCACCGACGCGCAACTGGCAATCGAAGCGCGAGTCCAGGCGTTCAAGGCTCTCTATAGCAGCTTTCTGGGCGCCGGCAATCCGATAACCACGAACGGTCCATTCGCCTCGCAGAACCGCCTCACCGTGCGCGATGCGCAGCAGATCCTGACCGACCCGCCGTTCGGAATTGCGGCCGCCCCGCTGTCGTCCGTCACCAGGTCCCATCTCGGCGATATCGACATCGGCGGCAAGTTCTCGGTGTTCGATTCGTTCGGCCAGAGCACCGAGGCGAGAATGTTGCCATCAGGCCTGAACTTCCGCACCGCAGTTGGAGTGACATTCCGCCTGCCGACCAGCCAGATCGAGTCTCCCGACAACTTCATTGATATCGGTACCGGTCGTAAGGCGACAACCGTCGAAGGCAGATGGTTCAGCGATCTTCTGGTCGGAAGCCATTTCTGGGAGTCGTTCATCGTGCGCTTCAACAAGCCGTTCTCGGATACCCAGGAGATGCGCATCATCGATCTGCCCAACGAAGAGCTCGCTCCTCTGTACCGCAAACAGAGCGTGAGCCGACAGCTCGGCACCACATTCGAGTTCGAGACGGCGCCGCGCATCGTAGTCAACGACTACCTGGCTGTCTCCGGCTGGTACATGTACCGGAACCACAAGCAGGATGATTACACCGGGACCTTTACGATCCCGGCGGCAGTGACGGGATTCTCCGATATCACTATCGATGCCGCGACGCTCGACCTCGAGACCGCGCAAACGGAGCACAGACTCGGCGGCGGGCTCTCGTACTCGAATCTCTACGCCTTCGAGCAGGGGAAGGCGAAGGTTCCGTTTGAGGTCACGTACCTGCACTGGCAGACGGTGAAGGGCGCAGGTGGCAATCAGCCAAAGTTCTTCACCGATCAGATTCAGCTGAGACTGTACGCTCGACTGTTTGGTGGGAAGTAGCTGCGACTGGCCTACTGGACGCGTCCAAGGCTACTGCAACTGAATAGGCGAGAGGTCCCAGTAGGTAAGTTGTGAGTGGTTCAGTTAACGACGCCGGGACTCGCCTTCGTGGCGTTCAGGGCACAGGCAGTTGCTTGTGTCCTGATCCAATCGAGATAACTCGGGGCGTAGTGAACTAACAGCCTGGCATCTCTGCCACTGACACCTCTCGCCTGTTCTGTTGCAGTCGCCAGTGCGCCGAGCTGAAGCCTTGAGTTAGGCCGGCCCCGCCGCGCTCTCGAGCAGTTCCTTCGCATGCGCCCGGCTCACCTTGCTCTCCGGATCCCCGCCCAGCATGCGCGCTATCTCGTTCACCCTGCTCGTTCCCTCGAGCACCGTGATGTCGGCGGTCGTGACTCCGCCCTTTGCGCCCTTCGCGACGACAATGTGGTGATGCGCGCGAGCGGCGATCTGCGGCAGGTGCGAGATCGCGAACACCTGGTGCTCCTTCGCCACGCGACGCAGCGTGTCACCGACCTGGAGTCCCACACGTCCGCCGATTCCGGCATCCACTTCGTCGAAAATCAGTGTCGGTACGCGATCGACGCGCGCAAGAATCGTCTTCAGTGCCAGCATCACGCGGGAGAGCTCTCCGCCGGACGCGACACGAGCAAGCGGGCGATCCTCATGTCCCACATTGAGCGCGACGCGGAACTCGACATCCTCGGCTCCTTCCGCGGTGGGCTCGTCGCGCGCGATCAGCGCGACCGAGAAACGACCGTCCGGCATTCCGAGTGGCGGTAGCAGCGCGTCGACAGCCTTGGCAAGTTTTTTCGCGGCGGTGAGGCGCATCTCGGAAAGTTTCTCGGCTCCGGCGGCCAGGCGGCGACGCGCGTCCGTCTCGCGGGTCGTGAGATTGGCGAGATCGAATTGCGCGGTGTCGATCAGATCCAGCTCCGAGCGCGCGGAGCGACCAGCTTCGATGACGTTGTCGAGGGTCGGTCCGTACTTCTTGAGCAGTCCGAACAAACGGTCGCGCCGCTGTCGCACTTCGTCGAGACGCGCAGGGTCGAGCTCCACGGAGCCCGCGTAATCCTCCACGCTTCGCGCCAGCTCCTGCAAGGCGTAAAACCCCGCGTCGAACAGCTCCTGCATCCGCGCCGCTGAAGGATCGATGCGCTCGATTGATGTCAGCGGACGCTGCGCGGCGCCGAGCCGACTGAGCACGCTTGCATCATCTCCGGAGAGAAGCTCATTCAGGCTGCTCGCCAGCGTGCGCAGCTGGTCCGCGTTTTCCAGCACCCGCGCCTCGTCCTCGAGCTTGGTGTCTTCTCCGGGCGAGAGACGCGCATCTTCTATTTCCTTTGCCACGTGTCTCAGATAGTCCGCTCTCTTCTCCGCTTCGGCGCGACGCGACGAGAGGGCAGTGATCTCGCGCCGGACGCTGGAGAGCTCCGTGTAGATGCCGCGAACCAGGGACGCTTGCGGCTCGGCGCCCCCAAACGCATCAAGGATCCCGCGCTGCGATTCGCCATCAATCAGCGTTTGCGCGTCGTGCTGGCCGTGCAGATTGACGAGCTG
>JBGQIT010000106.1:0-8284 GCA_041498575.1 Gemmatimonadaceae bacterium | reverse complement strand
TAGTTTTGCGAGGACGGAACTTGTTCGGCCCGATTGCTCACGCGCCCGGCGCGAGGTACATGATCAATGGCATCTGAAGTCGTCCAAATCACGCGCCGCGGCTTCGGCCAGACGACCCGTCGCGACGCGTGGTGGGTTCAGCCGCTCGTCGTCTTCATCGTCCTCGCCAGCTTTCTCGTTTATGCGACGTGGGCCGCGTTTCAGAACAAGTATTACTCGTGGGGGAACTACCTCTCTCCGTTCTACTCGCCGCTGTTCTTTTCCGATTCTCCCCACGCGTGGATCCACGGCGCCCGCCCAAATTGGCTCCCCGCGTTCATTCCATTCTCGCCGGCCCTTCTGATTCTTCCCTTTCCGGCCGGCTTTCGACTCACCTGCTACTACTATAGGGGAGCGTACTACAAGAGCTTCTGGGCCGACCCGCCCAACTGCGCGGTGGGCGAGCCTCGCAAGAGTTATCGGGGCGAACGTTTTTTCCCGCTCGTGATTCAGAACATCCACCGCTACTTCCTCTATGCAGCGCTGGTATTCCTCGTCATCCTTGCCAGCGACGCCTACAAAGCGATGTGGTTCTTCGATCGAAACACCGGTCACCAGAATTTCGGGATCGGCCTCGGGACGATCGTCCTCGTCGTCAACGTCATCCTCCTCGGCGGCTATACTCTCGGATGCCATTCACTCCGGCATTTGGTAGGCGGATATCTCGACCAGCTTTCTCGCGCGCCCGTCCGCAGGAAGACGTATGATTGCGTCAGCTGCCTCAATCGCGGGCACATGCGCTGGGCCTGGTTGAGCCTGATCTGGGTTGCGTTCTCCGACGTGTTCATCCGACTTTGCGCGATGGGCGTCTGGCACGACGTGAGGCTTTTCTAGGTGGCGGAATACCAGAGACACGAGCACGATGTGCTCGTGATCGGCGCTGGAGGCGCCGGGCTTCGCGCGGCAATCGAGTCGGCCCACGGCGGAGCATCCGTAGGTCTCATCTGCAAGTCGTTGCTCGGAAAGGCGCATACGGTCATGGCTGAGGGCGGAGTCGCGGCTGCGCTCGCCAACGTCGACGACCGCGACAACTGGAAGGTCCACTTCGCCGACACCATGCGCGGTGGCCAGTATCTCAACAACTGGAGGATGGCGGAGCTCCACGCCAAAGAGGCGCCCGATCGGGTGCGGGAGCTGGAAGCATGGGGGACCGTCTTCGACAGGACGCCGGATGGCCGCATCCTCCAACGCAATTTCGGCGGGCACAAATACCCCCGCCTGGCGCACGTTGGCGACCGCACCGGACTCGAGATGATTCGAACGCTTCAGGACTACGCGATCTATCAGCCCATCGACGTCCACATGGAATGCACGATCGTCTCACTCCTCAAGGACGGCAATCGCATTGCGGGCGCCCTTGGCTACGATCGCGAGCGCGGAAGATTCAAGCTGTTCGCGGCGAAGGCTGTAGTGCTTGCCACCGGCGGTATCGGGAGAGCGTACCGCGTCACGAGCAACAGCTGGGAATACACGGGCGACGGACACGCGCTCGCGTACAACGCTGGTGCCGCGCTGCAGGACATGGAATTCGTTCAGTTCCATCCGACTGGAATGGTTTGGCCGCCGAGCGTGCGCGGAATCCTCGTTACCGAAGGTGTGCGTGGTGAAGGCGGAATTCTGGTGAACAAGGAAGGGCGTCGCTTCATGTTCGACGACATTCCGGAGAATTACCGTGGCCAGACCGCCGACAACGAGGAGGAAGGCTGGCGCTACACGCAGGGCGACAAGAACGCGCGGCGTCCGCCCGAGCTGCTGACGCGCGATCACGTCGCGCGCGCCATCATGAAGGAAGTACGCGAGGGCAGGGGAAGTCCGCACGGCGGAGTCTTCCTGGACATTTCGTGGATCGGCTCGAAGCTCCCCAACGCCGAGGAGCATATCAAGAAGAAGCTTCCGAGCATGTACCACCAGTTCAAACAGCTCGCCGACATCGACATCACAAAGGAGCCGATGGAAGTAGGACCCACGACGCACTATGTGATGGGCGGAATACGCGTCGACGGTGACACGCAGATGTCCTCGGTGCCGGGTCTTTTCGCCGCGGGCGAAGTGGGCGCCGGTCTGCACGGCGCAAACAGACTGGGCGGGAACTCCCTGTCCGATCTTCTGGTTTTTGGAATGCGGGCCGGAAAGTACGCCGCTGAGTTTGCGGCGAGACAAACATCGGCCAGAGTCGACGCGCAGCATGCTGACGCGATCATCCACTCGGCGCTCGAGCCCTTCGACCGGCAGGGCGGAGGAGAAGGCCCCTACCAGGTGGAGCACGATCTGCAGACGATGATGCAGGAGCTGGTGGGCATCGTGCGCCGGGAGGATGAGATCCGGCGCGCAATCGATGCACTCAAATCGCTGAGAGAAAGGGCCCGAAAGGTTTCCGTTACCGGAAACCGTGAGTACAATCCGGGGTGGCACACGGCGCTCGACCTGCAGAACCTGTTGACCGTTTCGGAGATCGTCGCCCGTGCGGCTCTGGAGAGAAAGGAGAGCCGCGGAGGACACTTCCGGGAGGATTTTCCGGAAAGGGATCCGAGCTACGGCAAGTTCAACATTGTCATCCGGCGTGGTCCTAATGGTGAGATGCAGGTAACGCGCGAGCCGATCCCCGAGATGCGCGACGATCTCAAGGGGATTGTGGAGGAGAACAAGTAATGGCCGCCAATGAGTCGTTCGCGCGAAACATTGTCGAAAGCGGCCAGCGCGCAGCTGCCAGGAGCGACACGAGTGCGGGCACCGAAACGCGCGCCGCGACTTTTCGCATCTGGCGCGGCGCGGGCGCGAGCGGACGGCTCCAGAACTATTCGACGAACGTCTCGGAGGGCATGGTCGTCCTCGACGCCATCCATCAGATACAGGCCGAAGGCGCCACCGATCTCGCGGTGCGATGGAACTGCAAGGCAGGGAAGTGTGGGTCGTGCTCGGCGGAGATCAACGGCATGCCGCGCCTGTTATGCATGACGCGATTGAGCGAGCTGGATCTCAAGGAGCCGGTCACCGTCGAGCCAATGCGGGCGTTTCCACCGGTGAAAGATCTGGTGACCGATGTCTCTTCCAACTTCCGGGCGAAGAAGAGAATCCGGAAGTTCACACCTCGATCTCCCGATGCGCCCGACGGCACTTGGCGGATGTCGCAATCCGATGCCGACCGGGTTCAGGAATTTCGGAAATGCATCGAGTGCTTCCTGTGCCAGGATGTCTGCCACGTTCTGCGCGACCACCAGCTCCACGAGCAGTTCGTCGGTCCACGACTTCTGGTTCACGCCGCCCAGCTCGAGATGCATCCGCTCGACATTCTCGATCGAACGGACGAGCTGAAGGAGAGTCACGGCATTGGTTACTGCAACATTACGAAGTGCTGCACGAAAGTTTGCCCTGAGCACATAACGATCACGGACAACGCCATTATTCCGCTCAAGGAACGCGTGATCGACAAGCATTACGACCCACTCGGGAAACTCATACGGCTGGTGAGGGGTAGGAAGTTAACCGACACGGGCCAGGGAAAAGCACGGTGAAAGAGGATTTCAGGGACTTCAAGCTGAAGCCGATTTCGAAGGAAGCGATACCACGCGCGGTCCAGAAGGCCGAGCGGTACCGTCTCATCAATCAATCGTGGGCGTCGGAAAGCATTTGTCGCGACATCCTGGAGATAGAACCCGGGAACCAACAGGTGGTAGTGATGCTGGTGCTTGCCCTGACCGACCAGCTGGCGGAGGGACACGCGACGGTCATGAAAGCCATTCGCGAAACGCTGCCGCGGATCTCTGACCCATATCAACGGGCATATTACACCGGCATCGCGTCTGAGCGCAGCGGGCAGGCGCATCTGCACAGGGGCGGGATGGGCAGCGGTAACATGGCGTACGATTCGCTGCGCGAAGCGATGAGTTGGTACGAAAAGGCCGAGGCAATCCGGCCCGCTGGAAACGACGATGCGATTCTCAGGTGGAATACCTGCGTGCGTCTCATCCGCTCGAACGCTCAGGTGGCTCCGCACACCGAGACTGCTTACGAACCGGCACTGGAAGATTGATGCGATTCGCCACACCCCTTTCGCTTGTCGCGGCCATCGCTGTCTACGCCGCCGGCGCGCCACTCCTCGCCCAGCAGAAAACGACGCCCGCACCGGCGCCGGCCGCGAAGGGAAATGCGTCAATCGCCGGCGTCGTGGTCGATAGCGTCAATGGGAGATATCTCTCCGGCGCGGATGTGATCGTCCAGGGCGCAAAGGCGTCGCTCGTCACGGATTCTCAGGGCAAGTTCAGGATCGACAGCCTTCTGCCCGGCACCTACCAGGTCGGCGTCTTCCATCCAATGCTCGACACTCTCGGAATCTCGCTGGCGAGCCAGCCTTTTCACGTCGGGCCGGATAGCGTGAGCTTCGTTTTTCTCGCGGTCCCGTCGGCGCGGACGATCATTCGCGCCGCTTGTCCCGCGGGAGGCTTCCGCCCTCAAGGTACGTCGGCTGTCATTGGACACGTAACCGAGCCTGAATCCCTCCAGCCGGTCGCGGGAGCCGAGGTCTCGATCGCCTGGAACCAGCTCGAGGTGTCGAAGGCGGTGGGCGTCAGGCGTACCCCGCGTGTAATTCGCGACAGTACCGATGCGCAAGGCGCGTTCCGGCTTTGCGGACTGCCGAACTCCATGCAGGCGACGCTCCAGGCGAGGAAAGCGGGCGCCGTCACGGCGGAGATCCCGATTACGCTGGGCGACCAGGACTCGGAACTCTTTGCGCGCACGATGCTGCTGTCGCGCGCGGATTCCGGAGCAAAAACCGGCAACGCGATCGTATCTGGACGTGTCGTGCTCGAGGGCGCCCCATCCAACGCCGGCAGCCGCGTCGAGGTCGTGGGAACCGATGTCATTGCGATGACCAATGAGCGGGGCGAGTTCTCGATCCGGAATCTGCCCTCCGGCACTCACGTTCTGTTGGCGCGGCACCTCGGGTTTGGCGCCGAGACGGTGCCGGTCGATCTATCGTCGCACGAAGCGAAACAGGTAACGATCAAACTGCCGAAGTTCGTGGCCGTGATCGATCCGGTTGTCGTCACCGCCCGCCGGGCGAGCAGCCTGGACAAGGTCGGATTCAACCAGAGGCAGAGATCGGGAACGGGATACTATCTGGGACCCGATCAGATTCAGATGATCCATCCGAACGCTCTCACCGACATCTTGCGCCGCGTCCCCGGACTTCGCGTCAGCTACGGACCAGATGGCGAGCAGGTAACCAGTTCGCGAGGGTCAACCAGTCTGACGGGTGGCCCGGGATGCGTGCAGTATTACGTCGACGACATGCCGTGGCAGTCGGTGACGCCCGGCGACATCAACAACTTCGTCAACGGCCCCGAAGTCGTGGGTGTCGAGGTTTATGCCGGCCCCGGCGCGCCGGCCCAGTATACACGAAGCATGCAGGATTGTGTGACGGTCGTTATCTGGACGAAATTCAAGATTCGGAACTGATAATACGTCCGATTCGCCCGGGTTTTAGCGGACTATCTGGTTGATATTCGCTCGGGAGGACGGAAATTTGCGCATTGTGGTCGATTCGCCGGGTATGCCAATCCGCGATCGACGCGCGGAAACCGCCGTCTCGGGGAAAACCTCAATCCGGAGTCGAAGATGAAAGTGCCGAGCAGGTCCCTGCTGTGCAACATCGCCGCTATCGTCGCGCTCTGCGGCGCTTGTTCATCAGCCCAGCGAATGCAGAATTCCGTTTCGGCTGCAAACGCGATCATCTACAACGTCAATGGCGCGCCGATCGGCACTGCCCAGATCTGGCAGGACAAGAACGGACTCGTGTACGTGGATATCTCCAGCATCGCGCTTCCAGCGGGAACTCACGGAATTCATTTTCATGAGGTAGGAAAGTGTGATGGGAGAGCGAGTCCAGCCTTCGCCACCGCGGGCGGGCACTATAACCCGATGGGGAAGGAGCACGGACTCGAGAATCCGAAGGGTCCGCATGCCGGCGACAATCCCAACATCGTGATTCCGGCCAGCGGCGTCGGCAAGGTGGCGTTCAGCACCGATCGTGTTTCGCTCACCCCGGGGACTTCATCCCTGTTCGATGCCGACGGCAGCTCTCTCGTGATCCACGCGGGTCCAGACGACCAGATGACGAGCCCTGCGGGCAACAGCGGCGCGCGCATCGCATGTGGTGTGGTACGAGCGCTTCCATGATGATCAAACTCTCTTGACACACTCGGCGACCCGCCGCACGTTCCACGCATGACGGGTCGCCGTGGTCGAAAAGCGCCGGCGAGAGATGGCGGCGGGAAGCCCGGCGATCAGAGGGTGGCGCGCAACGCGAGAAGCAAGGCTCACATGAATCTCGCGACGGCGCTGGCGACGGTTTTTTCCGCTGGCGTCTACACCAAGGAAGATCTGCAAGCCGCCGTCTGCACCTTCGTCGCCGAGATGAAAGATGGGGGCGAAACCGGCGAGGGCGTAGTGAGGTTGGCGCAGGGACTCGTCAATGAGGTCGGTGCGCGCTTTCCATCGTCCGAGCGCACCCAGGTTCTGCTCGCCGACATGGTGACATGGTGCCTCGCGGAGTACTATCGCGAGAGTGCGTGAGGGCGGCCACGTCCCCGCTTCTGCTCGTAGAGTGCCGTATCCGCCTGGGCGAGAAGATCCGCCAACATCGTGCCCTCGGCCTTTGATCTCTTGGCGCCCAGACTGAGCGACAGCTCATAGCCTCGATCGATCTCGCGATTGTGGGCGGCCACGCGCGCAGTTATGCGCTCGCACACGAGCTCGGCGGTCTGATCCGAATCGACCGTCATCAGCGCGACGAATTCGTCGCCTCCAAGACGCGCGATGAGGTCTGCTTCGCGGCAACTTTCGCGCAGCACGCGAGCTGTGTCAATAAGCGCGCGATCGCCTACCAAGTGTCCGTGAGTGTCGTTGATTTGCTTGAGATGATCGACGTCGATGAAGATCATCAGCACGTCGCGCTCCATGCGCGTCGCAAGCTTGAGCGCCTGCTCTGACAGAGCGATGAACGCGCGACGGTTTGGAAGCCCGGTCAGCTGGTCGACCAGCAGTAGCGCCTTGAGCTCGTCTTCCGCGTGTTTCCGTGCCGAGATGTCGTGGTACATGGCGTAGACTCTTCCCGGCTGATCCACGACACCAAACGGCGTCGCGGCGATTGCGACCCAGACTGTGTGGCCGTCCTTGTGACGCCGTAATCCTTCCGTCCGCAGCTTTTCTCCCGCGGCAACTCGCGCGGTGAGCTTCTCCCCTTCTTCAACCTCCTCCTGAGGGACGATCAGATCATTGATGCTACGGCCGGCGCACTCGTCTTCAGTGTAGCCGAACATCGTCGTGAACTGATTGTTGATGCGGATGATGTGATCGTGCTCGTCGAGTATCGCGATCGCCTCCGGCGCATTCTCGAAGAGCGCGGCGAAGTAGACGTTCTGGGTTTGGAGTGCCTCGTAAAGACTCTTGCGATCTGTCACGTCGATCGCGATTCCAACGGTTCCGGAGATTCGCCCATCAGGCCCGCGCAGCGGCTCGACTCTGGTCTCGAAGGATCTTCCCCGCCAGTTGGTCTCGTACCGAACCAGCTCCCCTTGCAGCGCCTTCAGGTGCGCCGCGAGCGGTGTGACGCCCGGGTCCCGCGTCTTCAATACCTCGTACAGCGTCATTCCAACCTGTTCGTTGGCGCTCGTGCCGATTAGATGGAGGCCGGCACCCTGCGAAAACGTGATGTTGAGGTGCGCGTCGGTGGACCAGAGGTTGACCGGCACCGACTCCAGCATGAAGCGGAGACGCCGCTCGGTGTCGAGCCCGTTGTGGCGAACCGCGGCTATTTTTGGCGGCGGCGGCCTCAATCCCCCAAGCATGCGCTTGAGCAGATTGCCGAATGGTCTCAGCGGCCGGGTCACTGCGGAACGAGAGATCAACTTGCCTCTCATTCTCTCACCGAAACCGGCCAAACGCAATCTTTCCGTGCGGGTCACCGCCTGCCGGCGGCGGGGTCAACGCCCGGCGGTGCGGTACGAGACCCTCCAAATGGTGCCGCCCGTATCATCCGTGATGAAGAGTGAGCCATCTGGCGCCTGGGCCAGTCCAACCGGCCGGCGGACCGGCCGCGCGCCTCCGCCTGGATTGGGATTGAATCCGTCGGCAAACGTCGTGAAGGAACCCGTCGGCCGGTTGGATTGAAACGGCGCGAACACGACGCGAAATCCGGCCTGCGGAAGCGGCGCCCGATTCCAGGAGCCGTGAAACGCGATGAAGG
>JBGQIT010000105.1:0-8347 GCA_041498575.1 Gemmatimonadaceae bacterium | reverse complement strand
GTAGCGCGGGTGAAACTCATCACGCATTTCGAAGGCTGCCGCAATCCATACATCGTCCGGAAGAATGGCGTTCATCGATCGTCGGAGAGCGAGCGCGCTCCACTTGTCAGGCACGCGCAATCCCGCGGCCTGCCCGCGCGCGTGTACTCCCGCATCTGTCCGCCCGGCGCCCACGACCGCGGTGGGCGTTCCGCACAGCCGGGACACCGCCGCCTCGAGAACACCCTGAACCGTCCGCTCACCAGGCTGCCGCTGCCAGCCGGAAAAGTCCGCGCCATCGTAGTGCAACACGAGTTGCACGGAACGCGACAGCATCGCGTGAAATTAGCCCCCGGAGACTGACTGTCAAGGAACGTAACCCGTTGAAGATGATTGACTTTCGCCTGTTGGCTCGTCAATGTGGAACGGGCTTTCGCACGTCCGCGCCCCACTCCTGAATTTCGCACGATGGCACCTCGAACTCTCGCCGCTCTGTCAACCGTACTCTCTTCCGTCGGAAACACGGCGGAAGCGCTGAACGCGCTTGCTCAGGACATCGCTGAGCACGATCGCAACGGGCATATCGTGCTGTTCATCTACGACGCCAAGCGCGAGCTGCTCTCGGAGCGACTGATGCCGGCACACGAAGGCATGCGAACGGCGCAGATAGAGATCGCGCTCGATCATCTTCCCACCGCGGTTCGCCGCACGCTAATGGCGGCGCGCCAATTTGCCGATCTCGCCGGCGAGTCGGGCGACTACCAGAAGCTGCTCGGGGTGGGAGCAACTCCCGAGGCGGGTGTGCTGCTGTTGCGAGGACTGCTCGTTGACGGGGAGCTCTCCGGGGTGCTTGCGCTCTCGGAGCCCAAGACTCGCTTCGGTCACAGGCTGTCGGAGAAAGTTGTCCCGGCTGTAGACCTTTTCGGCCTGGCGTTCGCGCGGCTGGCAGAACGCCGTGCACGCGAGGAAGCCGTCCGCGCCCTGGAAGACCTGACACGCTCGCTCAATGATGAGCACGCACGGGCGGTAGGGGAGCTACAGCACAAGCTCTCCGAAGCACAGGCGGTCCTGAATGGAAAGGGAATGGGGGACACCATTCGTGTCACCCAGCTAAAGCGCGCGATCGAGGTGGCAGCGGTAGAAGCGAGAGCAACGGCGCAGAGATTGTCAGCGGTCGAGGAGCAGGTGCGCGTCGCCGTGACCAAGCTGGAGAAAGCCCACGTGCAGTTGCACGCCCAAGGCGAAGCGCTCCAAACCCAGAGCAACATCATCTACCGTGTCGAGCAAACGCTCCGCGAGGCGATGGCTGGACAGGACTCGCGTAAGGTGATCGAGGAAGTGCTCCAGATCGTCACGTCGAGAGAACAAGCCTCGTCGCTGTAAGTCCCGGACAATGAGCGCCCCGCCAGCGAACGCGCTCCAGGGCGCGATTCAGAAGCTCGCCTTCCACGAGCCTCTTACCGCCGAAGATGCGGAAGCGGCATTCAATATCGTCATGCAGGGCCAGGCGACGGCGGTCCAGGTTGCCGCGCTCCTATCGGCTCTTCGCGCCACAGGAGAAAGTCCGGAGGTCGTGGCGGGAGTGGTGAGAGCGCTGAGATCGGCCATGGTTTCGCTCGCCGCCGATGACCCGGATGCCCTCGTCGACACCTGCGGCACCGGTGGAGGCGCCATCCCGACGTTCAACATTTCGACGGCGGCTGCGATCGTCGCTGCTGGTGCAGGGGTCCGCATCGCCAAGCACGGGAATCGATCCTTCACCTCGCGCAGCGGCAGCGCCGACGTCCTCGAGGCTCTCGGCGTCCCGATCGAGGTTCCCGTGGCGGTGATGGAAGCCGCTTTGAGAGACGTGGGCCTCGTTTTCATGTTCGCGCCCCTGATGCACCCCGCGATGCGCCATGTGGGACCGGTCAGGCGCGAGCTGGCAATCCCTACGGTGATGAACATCGTCGGTCCGCTGGCGAACCCGGCGCGGGCGGGCCGGCAGGTCGTCGGCGTCGCGGATCTGGAGAGGGTGCCAGTCCTGGCGGGGGCATTGTCGGCACTAGGGACGATCCACGCCCTGGTGGTGCATGGCGAGCCTGGTCTCGATGAGGTCTCACCCCTCGGGCCAACCCACGTCATAGAAGTCAGGAATGGCTCAAGCAGTCGCTGGACGATTCACCCGGATGAGCACGGATTCAAGAAGATCGCGCCCGAAGATCTGGCCGGGAGCGAGCCGAAAGAGAATGCGCGCATCATCGAGAAGATCCTGGATGGCGGGGGACCCAAGGGCGCTCGCGCGGCAATCGTGCTCAACGCGGCCGCGGCGATTTACGTTAGCGGCCGGGTCGGATCGTACGGTGAAGGAGTCGGTGCGGCGGCGAAAGCGATCGACTCGGGGGAGGCGAAATCAGTTCTTGAGCGCTTGAGACTGGCCTACACAAAACACACAAAGCCAGCGACTTAGGCTACTTACCTCTAGAACCTTCTCAAGACGCCCACGACAATCCCCTGGATCGAAATGTCGTTCTCGTGAACGTAGATCGGGTTCATCGTTTCGTTGGCGGGCTGCAGCCGGATTCGGCCGTCGCGCTCCCGGTAGAATTTCTTGACGGTGGCCGATGTCCCGTCGATCAACGCGATGACCATCTCTCCATTGTCCGCTGTGTGCTTTTCGTTGACGATGACGAAGTCGCCGTCGCGGATCTGCTCGTCGATCATCGAGTTTCCCCGAACCCTAAGGACGTAGTGGTTTCCGCTACGGCGAACAAGGTCCTCCGGAACGCCGATGGTCTCGGGCATCTGAATGGCTTCGATCGGCATGCCTGCGGCGACGGTTCCGAGGAGCTGCAGGGAAGCCGCACGAGGAAAGACCTCTGACGGCACCAGCTCGATGCCGCGGCTCTCGTTGTAAGCGCGTTTGATGTAGCCCTTACGCTCGAGATTCGTGAGATGTTCGTGCACCGTCGCGAGGGAGTTATAGTTAAACTGCGTCGCGATCTCCTCGAAGCTTGGCGCGTAGCCGCGCTCTTCGGAGTAGGTGGCGAGGTACGTCAGAATCTCCCGCTGGCGTTTTGTGAGCGACATATCCCTTTTCCGCGGCTGGTTTGAGAATGGACCGGACCGTCGATCCTACCGAACATTTGCCGAATTCCTACGTTAGCCGAAGATCGACCGAAGCGCAAGCGTTTTCTGCCTGGACACCGCCGAGCGGCACCCTTGGTAAGCTGACGGACGAGGCGCACGCCCGGGCGGCAACTCTGACATCAGGTGCGGTTGAGCTCGAGCGTCTGGCTCGCAAGGCCGTGCCGGTTCCTTCATTTCGTGGGGCGCTTCAAGCTCAACTGGTCGCGGTTGTAGCAGAGGTAAAGCGTGCGTCGCCATCTAAGGGCGAAATCAATCCACGTCTTGATCTCGCAGGGCAGGTCAAGGCCTACGAAGCCGGGGGAGCTGCCGCGATATCGGTCCTCACCGAGCCCACAGAATTCTCCGGCTCGATCGAGGATCTCGTCCTCGCTCGAAAGTGGGTCGCGCTACCTCTGCTCAAGAAGGACTTCCACGTCGAAGTGTCCCAGCTTTTCGAGGCGAGGGCGCTTGGTGCCTCAGCCGCGCTCGTGATCGTGCGCGCGGTCCCTCCCGCGCGTCTCCATGATTTGATGATCGCAGGAGCAGATATGGGCCTCGAGATTCTCGTAGAGGTGCGTGACGAAAGAGAGCTCGACCTCGCGCTTTCGCTGAATGCCAGTCTGATCGGAGTCAACAACCGAAACCTTGAAACCCTCGAGATCGATCCCGCGACGGCGCTCCGAATTCTCCCACTCATTCCGCGCGGCGTGGTCGCGATCGCCGAAAGTGGCGTGAAATCGGTCGCGGACGTGAAACGCGTCGCCGCGGCGGGCGCCGATGCGGTTCTGGTTGGCTCGGAGCTGTCTGGCTCGAGCGATCCCGAATCGGCGGTTCGCTCTCTCACCGGCGTCGAGCGGACCGGCGGTGCTCGCAAAGGTTAAGTTCTGCGGCATGACGCGCCCCGAGGACGCCGCGCTCGCCGCCGAGATAGGCGCAAGTTACGTCGGTGTCGTCTTCGCGGACGGTCCCCGCCGCGTCTCGCCGGCCCAGGCCCGCAAGATCCTCGATGCGGCGGGCGAGGGAGTCAAGCGCGTTGGCGTATTCGGCACCAACGAGCCCGACGAGATTCAACGCGCTTCCGAGGAAGTGCGCCTGGACATCGTGCAGCTCCACGCTGATCCGTCCGCCGAGGACGTGAAATCGATCAGGGCGAAGTTTCGCGGAGAGGTCTGGGCAGCGATTAGAATCGCGGGAACGCACATTCCCGCGTACGCTGAGCTGCTGTTCGACAAGGCCGACGCGATCGTTCTTGATGCGCGGGGCGGGTCGCGTTTAGGTGGCACCGGACAGGCGCTCCCCTGGAATGATCTGGCGGTGGATCTCGCACGCGACAGGGGAAGTTGCGCGGTGGTGCTTGCTGGAGGACTGAGTCCGTACAACGTCGTCGGCGCGATCAAGACGCTCGCGCCTGATATCGTCGACGTTTCCTCTGGCGTAGAGAGCGCGCCCGGCATCAAGGATCCCTGGCTGATGCGGAGTTTTTACGCGGCCGCCACGGGACTCCACCCCCGCTAACGTGGCGACGGAAACCGTTCACCGTTTCGGCGCGTTCGGCGGCAGGTACGTCCCCGAGACACTGATTCCCGCCCTGGACGAATTGGAGGCCGCGTTCGACCAGGCAATTCGCGACCCCCAGTTCCAGCGGGAGCTGGATCGCCTTCTCAAAGAGTACGTCGGACGTCCCTCTCCGCTCAGCACCGCGCCCCGATTATCGGAGCTGGTTGGGTGCGACGTGTATCTCAAGCGCGAAGATCTGAATCACACCGGCGCGCATAAGATCAACAGCGCGCTCGCCCAAGCGCTGCTCGCGCGGCGGATGGGAAAGCGCCGCATCATCGCGGAAACAGGCGCTGGCCAGCACGGAGTGGCGACAGCGACCGTGTGCGCGCGCTTCGGCCTCGATTGCACCGTCTACATGGGCGAAGAGGACATGCGGCGGCAGCAGCTCAACGTCTATCGGATGCGCCTCATGGGAGCGAAGGTGATCCCGGTTCTTTCCGGAACGCGCACGCTCAAGGACGCGACGAGCGAGGCGATCCGCGACTGGGTCACGAACGTCAACGACAGCTATTACATCATTGGCTCGGTCGTCGGTCCGGCACCGTACCCTCGAATGGTTCGGGATTTCCAATCGGTCATCGGGCGGGAGGCAAAGGCTCAGATGCTCGAGACCGCGGGTCGGCCACCTTCCAGCGTGGTCGCATGCGTCGGGGGCGGATCCAATGCGATGGGAATCTTCCACGCCTTCGTGCCGGACCCGGCGGTGGAGCTGGTGGGAGTAGAAGCGGCGGGAAGGGGGCTCGATTCCGGGGAACACTCCGCGTCGCTCCAGCGAGGGGCTCCAGGCGTGCTCCACGGCTCCCTCAGTTACCTGCTCCAGGACGAGAATGGTCAGGTCCATCCCGCGCACTCGATCTCAGCGGGACTCGATTACCCCGGGGTGGGACCGGAGCACTCCTACCTGAAGGAGACTGGTCGAGCCCTCTACGTCTCGGTCACCGACGACGAAGCGGTCGAAGGGCTCGGAATCCTCAGCCGGTTGGAGGGGATAATCCCTGCCCTGGAGACGTCACACGCTGTCGCCTGGGTCGTCAAAGAGAGGCAGCGGTGGAACAAGGGCGACGCGGTGCTGATCTGCATCAGCGGCCGGGGCGACAAGGATCTGGCTCAGATAACTGAAATGGGACTTCTTCCCGCATGACAACGTCGGTTCCGGCAAAAACCGAGGAACGCGGGCTCCCCGAGCCATCGTTCCCGATTGTCTACGTAACGGAGCTGCTCAAAGCCTTCGTCAAGGCCGTTCGAGCGCATCAGCTGTATCTGCCAAACAATCCTATGCACGCGCGGTCCCTCGAAGCGGTGAGGGAAGCGTTCGCCAAGCTCTGGCAGCACACCGACGAGATCGACTTGCACGTCGTCGAGACGCGCCTCGAGTGGGAGGGCCGCGTTGTTCTCGACGAGGAAGGGCGTACCAGCGACAACATCGCCTGGCTCCTGTACAAGGACGGCATCCGTGAGTTGAAGATGCTGGAGGGTTTCGAGCAGGAAGAGCTTGGCGTGTTCTTCAACCTGTTGCAGAGAGTTAGAAAGGCGACGGATGATGACGACGACCTGATCACGCTGATGTGGGAGCGGGAGTTCGTGACGCTGCAGTACCGATACGTCGATCTCACCCAGGAAAGCGGCCCCGGCGTCGACTCCATGGAGCGCGCCGAACAAAAGGAAAAAATCCTCTCCCCAGCGCAAGCTGAAGCGGGGCTCGAGTCGACTCAGTCCTCGATAGCGAAGATGGACGAGTTCGATGCGACGCTCTATTTCCTCGACGACGGTGAAGTCGAATACCTCCATGGCGAAATCAAGCGGGAGTTTGCGACCGATTTACGCCCGGCCGTCATCGCGTCTCTCCTCGACACCTTCGAGACCCAGAAGGACCCGACCGTGCGCGAGGAGATCTGCGGACTCCTCGACTATTTCCTGCTCGTTCTCCTCTCCTCCGCGCAGTATAGGAACGCCGCGTACCTCCTGCGCGAAGCGGCCGTAACCGCCAATCGTGCGCCCGAGGTGCTCGAGGCCCACAAGCAGCGACTCATTCAGCTCGGCGAGCTGATGAGTGATCCGAAGCCCCTCGGGCAGCTCCTTCAGGCGCTCGAAGATTCGCCCCTTCGCGCGCCCCAGCGCGAACTCGACGAATTGTTCGGAATTCTCCAACCGCGGGCGCTCGAGACGATCCTCAGCTGGATCGGGCGCAGCAGCAATCCCCCCCTCAAGATGCTGCTCGAGGTTGGCGCGACTCGTCTGGCCAGCAGCAACAGCGCGGAGCTCATTCGTCTAATCGGGTCGGAGGATGAAGCCGTGGTCCTCGAGGCGATCCGACGGGCGGCGGCTCTCAAGTCCCCTGCCGCGGTGCCGGCGCTGGGGAAGATGCTCACCGTCGGAGAGACCGAGATGCGTCTCGCCGCCGTGACGGCGCTCACCAACATCGGGTCAGCCGGCGCAATGCAGATGCTCGAACGCGGGCTGATCGACGAGGAACGCGAGGTCCGCATCGTCGCCGTCCGCGCCCTCGGTGCGCGCAACGCCCGGGCGGCGTTACCGCGGGTCGAAGCCGCGATCAAAGGCAAGGAGCTTCGCGAAAGCAACCTGACCGAGAAAATGGCGTTCTTCGAAGCCTATGGTCTCCTCGCGGGAGACGCGGGAGTCCCACTCCTCGACGGTCTGCTGAATGCCAAGGGATTCATGGGTAAGAAGGACGACTCCGAGACGCGCGCGTGCGCCGCGATGGCGCTTGGCAAGATCAATAGCCCAAAGGCGGCGGAATCTCTCAACCGCGCGGCCGGCGAGAAGGACGTGATCGTCAGAAACGCCGTCAGCCGTGCGATTCGCGGGGGCACCGCGTGACGGCTCCTGCGACGAAGACCAGCGGCGGTGATGGAGATAAGCAATCTGGTGCGAAGCTCCGCCGCGGCGGTCGGAACTTCATGGTCGCGTTCTACGCCGCACTGCGCGCGATCAAGCTCTATCCGCTCGAGCACACCGCCGTGCAAAAGACGCTGGCCGAGCTGTCGCAGGTGGCCGAAGAGCTCCGCGCCGAAGAGAATGAGCTGGAGTTCAGAGTCTCGGGAGAGTTCATCTTCCTGAATTCGACGCGACTCAGGTTGGATCTCAGCAACTATGCGACGTTCGGGCACATCCTGACGCTCTGCAAGCTCGCCGGCGTCGGTGCGATTCACGTTGGAACCCACGGGACGGCGCGCGATTGGACGTTTCTCTTGTCGCTCTTGGGGGGCGAGACCAAGGTGGGCCCGGCCGACCGATTCAAGGAGATCCAGGCCAGGCTCAAGGAGGCCAAGATCGAGACGTTCCAGCTCGACGCGCCGACCGAGACCGCGACCGACAGGGAGTTCAACGAGGAGTCCAAGGCAGCCGCCAATCGCACGTACTCGCAGTCGGTCGCCGTCACCAAGGACGTCATCAACTCGGTCCGGATCGGCAAGACGCCGAACATCCGGAAGATCAAGCGCGTGGTTCAGGGGATCGTCGATCAGGTTCTGAACGAAGAGACGTCGCTCATTGGTCTCACCGCGATCCGCGATTATGACGAGTACACGTTCACTCACTCGGTCAACGTGTGCATCTTCTCGATCGCACTCGGTCGCCGGCTCGGCATGACCCAGCTCCAGCTCGATGAGCTGGGACTGGCGGCGCTCATGCACGATATCGGCAAGTCACGCGTTCCGATCGACGTCCTTCAGAAGAACGG
>JBGQIT010000104.1:0-8357 GCA_041498575.1 Gemmatimonadaceae bacterium | reverse complement strand
TCGACAGCCACAGGCGAAGCTCGCAAAGCCAGACAGCCATCGGGTTGATGTCGACGCCAAAGATCGACGACGTCAGCACGCGCCGCCGGATGTCGGCGATGGAGCCGGATTCACCGTGCTCCCTCCGCAGCGCCGCGATCCGTTCGAGCATGTGGACGAGGAACGCGCCCGATCCGCAGGCGGGATCGAGGACTTTGATTCGGCGAAGAGCCTCGATCCGAGCCCCGCTGTCGGGAAGCGATGCGAGGGCGTGCCCGGTGACGTCCTCGACCAGATCCTGGGGCGTGTAGAACGCACCGCTCGTTTTGCGGTCGGGTGCGGCCATAAGAGCTTCGAACGTCTTGCCGAGGATCTCGGGATCTATCGAGGCTTCGGACCAGTCGGCGGAGTCTTCGCGTCCACTGAAGCGGTAGTGAGAGAGGAGCGAGCCAAAAGCGTTTCCGAACGATTCGTCGGTGAACACGGAGCTACGTCGCTGCTTCTCCAGGTGAGACCTGGCGAAGAGTCCGCCGTTGAGAAACGGAATTCTCCCGAACCGCTTCGCTCGAATCGAGCGCGCACGGACTGCCGTGTTGAGCGTTCCGAAGAAAAGAGGCTCCAGGACTTTCTGCTGGTATCGCCCACCTTCGGAGATGCAACGCGAATACCCGTTGCTCAGAAAACCGAAATCGTCATTGAGCCAGCCTCTGGTCTCGAGAAATGAAAGGAAGATGAGTCGCGAGACATAGAGCAGCGCCAACTCTCCCCGCTCCGACTGATTCACTCGGCCGCTCAGGGAATCGGCAAGTTCCGCGATGACGCCTTGGAGAGCGGAAAAGAATCTCCTGGTGATCGCCTCGCGGCCGAGAACATCGAGCCATCTGGAGTGAGTGACCAGGTCTGATTCGCCAACGACCGCGGAGAGCGCGCACAGAGTCTCGGCATCGCTCGTGAAGAGATTGTCGGTCCTGCACACGAGTGACGCGACTCGAACGCGCGACGGCGTCGAGGACCAGCATGCAATTGCGAGATCGCTTGTTACGGGTCGGAATGCGCAGACGATCCAAAGAAGTTGTGGAGCGCTGGTCGAAAGCGCCTTTGCCGTGGAGCCAAGAGTTTGTCGGAGGTCGGCAGCGTCATCCAGCTCGAGGACCAGGCCACGGAGACAATCGGTTCCGAGTGCGATCTCGGCGGAGCGGACAGCGTCGGGGAGCCTCAGTGCTGTCCGAGCAATTGCGTCGAGCGGAAGCGAAGTTCCGCTGAAGCCCAGCTCCCTTAGAATCGAGTTGGGCCCCCCGACTGACCGGACACGTCGCAGAAGTCCAAAAGCGTGCTCGAGACCTTGCACGCATCGAGCGTACCAGGAGCACAGTCGCTGATTTACATCATTTGGCGGCTACGCCGCGCGAATCACTGCTGGGGACGCCGCTCCGATTCAGGCTACGGCTCGACCGTCTTCCGCTCCGACAGCAATCTGGTCGTGAACCGCTGGCCTTCACTGATGCGCTCGATCTCGATCGCGGTCGCTTCGACGATCCGCTCGACGCGCGCCATCCGCTCCTGAAGCTCAGGATCTTTCGCCGAGGCGAGGGTCTCTCGTTGACCTCGGGTCTTGCCAAAGAAATAGGCACCGGCAAAGGCTCCAGCGAGGATGCCGACGCCGGAAAGAACTCCGATGAGCGCGATGACTATTCCAAGATCAGCGGTTTGGCCCATTTGACATTCCTGCCGATGAGTAGAGGCTTGTTGGCAGTACGGAGCGGAGCCGGCAAGAGTTCCAGAGACGCACTACCCGTTATTGCGAGATGTAGGTCCGCCCCTTCCAGCTCACGCGCCGCCCGCGGATTACCGCGGTGAAGAAGATGTACAGCAGGATCAGGGCACCGAGAGGATACGCCAGCGCATAGAGTGGGTTCTCTCTTATCGTGACGTAGACCACGATCCACCAGAGAAGCGTCGCACCGCCGGAGATCGCGGCCCATAGCATCAAGGTGCCGCTGGTCGCAAAGCCGAATGCCGCGAGTACCGACGCCAGTGGCGGAAGCAGCTCGAGCAACGGCGGCATCAACAGGAAAAGCGGGAACAGAGTGTGCCCGACTTTCCCAAAGGGCATGGAATCCAATCCGCCCGCGAACACGTTCTTCCGCCAGCCGCTGATGATCCCGCCCAGCGAGGCGTACATCCGCGTCGATAGCTGATTGAGGCCGAGTATCAGCACCACTCTCTTGCGCGCCGCAAAGAATTTCTGCGCGAGCATCATGTCCTCGGCCACCGAAGTGCGCACGCTCGCGTGACCACCGATTGCGTCATAGCTGTCGTGCGTGACGAAGATGCATTGCCCGTTGGCGATCTTGTTCCTCACGCGTGTCGACCGGGTAACCGATTCCGTGCCCCCATATCGCATCGAGAGAATCGTGAAGATCTGCGGCTGGATCACCTTCTCCCAGAATCCGCCGAGCTCCTGGTGTCCGGCAACGGAGAGAAGCTGAGCCCTGTTGCGGCGCATCGCGTTCATCGAGCGCGTCACCAGATCCGCGGCGTGCACCGTGTCGGCGTCGGTGAACTGGAGGACGCTGCCGCGCGCGATCTTCGCGCCGGTCGCGCACGCCCACTGCTTGCCGAACCAGCCCTCCGGCAGCGGCGGGCTCGTTACTATACGCGCGCGCGGATCACGCTCTGTGGCGTCGCGCGCGATCTGAGCCGTTCCATCGGTGGAGCTGTCGTCGACGACGATCAGCTCGAGATTCGGGTACGTCGTCGAAAGAATCGACGTTACGCAGCGCGCGATGTTGTTCGCTTCGTTGCGCGCGGGAACGATCACGCTGACGAGCGGCGGATTCTCGAGAGGGTTGTCGCTCTCGTCGTCCAGCGAGCGCGAGTGGCGCAGCCGGAAATACGTCACCACCGGTGGAATGATCCACGGCAGCGACCAGAGAATGGCGCCTGGAGAATGCATCAACAAAAAAACGGGGCGCCGCAGATCCGCGACGCCCCGCTGGATTGGGAAGAGTTAACGGCCTCCTCCGCCGCCCCCACCTCCGGGCGGACGGCCACCACCACCGCCTCCTCCCATCCCGCCGCCACCACCGCCGGGTCCACCCCCACCACCGGGTTTGCCACCGCCACCCCCGCCTTGTCCACCGCCACCGGGTGGTCTTCCACCACCGCCTCCACCGCCTTGTCCACCACCACCACCGCCACCGGGTGGGCGTCCACCACCAGCGCCACCACCTTGGCCACCACCGCCCTGACCGCCGCCACCACCACCGGGTTTACCACCACCACCACCACCGCCGGGCTTACCACCACCACCGCCACCACCTTGTCCGCCGCCGGGTTTACCACCGCCGCCTCCACCACCTTGTCCGCCGCCGGGTTTACCACCGCCGCCTCCACCACCTTGTCCACCACCGCCGCCACCACCGGGGCGACCCCCACCACCGCCTTGGCCGCCGGAAGAACCACCGCCGCCAGGTCCGCCACCTCCACCTCCGGGACCACGGCCGCCGCCAGGTCCGCCACTACCACCGGACCCGCCACCGCCCTTCGCACCGAACTTCTCTTCCGTACCAGCCATTCTTATACCCTCCGAATTGGTTGTTACAAGCAGCGACAAAAGCAATGCATGTGCCATATTAGACGACATGCAAGCAGCTAACTCACTGCGTAATTCGCGCCACAAATAACAATTCAGTGCCAGTAAATCATTATCGTCGCGCGAAGCCACTCGAGTCGGGCGCGCGCGTCGCGCTCGTCGCGCCAGCTGGTCCGCTGCAAAAACCTGAAGAACTTCCACGCGCGCAGGAAAACGCGCGCGCATTTGGCTGGGAACCGATCGTCGCGCCGCACGCGACGGAACGGACCGGATACCTGGCGGGCCACGACCGCGACAGATTGAACGACATTAACGGCGCTCTGCGAGATCCATCGGTAGACGCGATCTGGTGTCTGCGCGGCGGTTACGGAATGATCCGCATTCTGGCAGGAATCGATTACGACGCGCTGTCGCGCTCGCCGAAAGCGATAATCGGATACTCCGATATCACCGCGCTCCACGCCGCGGTGCAGCGAAAGTGCAGACTCATTACCTACCACGGACCAACCGCGCGGGAGCCGCTCACGGATTTCTCGCGCGATTCGTTTGAGCGTGCCATCGTCAGGCAAACAGATCCGTGCGGCACGGCGCCGAACGCGCGCGCGATCAACCACGGCACGGCCGACGGGAGGCTCGTCGGCGGCAATCTCGCGGTCCTCGCATCGCTGTGCGGCACGCCGTTCATGCCCGACCTCAGTGACGGTATCCTCATCCTCGAGGACATCAACGAGCCAGTCTACCGCATCGATCGGATGCTGCAGCAGCTCAAGCTCTCCGGAGTGCTCAACGCGTGCAAAGCGATCGTGTTCGGGGAATGCGTCAAATGCCCCGACGACACCGGCGGTGGCGGCCGCGGATTCGACACGGTGCTCGGCGAGATCGCGCACGCGCTCGGCGTCCCCTGCCTTGCGGGAATTCCGGTCGGACACATCGATGCGCAATGGACGCTTCCGCTCGGCGCCATGGCGACGATCGACACGAAGACACGCACGCTCACCGTCACATCCTACACATCCTGACGCACGCAATGGCTCACAAGACCGGACAGGACCTGATCGACGAAGCGAAGCAGCAGATAGAGGAAGTCACGCCGGAACAGGTGCGCGACATGCAGGCGCGCAATGAGCGCGCTGTCTACCTCGACGTCAGAGAGCCCAACGAATGGAATCTCGGACGGCTGCCGCACGCGATTCATCTGCCCCGCGGAAATCTCGAGTCGAAGGTGGAGGGCATCATCGGCCGGAATCAGAAGGTCGTGATCTACTGCGCGCGCGGAAACCGCTCAGCGCTCGCCGCACTCACGATGAAGCAGATGGGTTACGAAGACGTCGCGTCGATGGCTCGTGGCTTTCTGGGATGGGCGGACATCGGCGGCGAGGTCGAGGGATGACCAGCGCGAGCGTGGTCAAGCCCGAGACGTTCGAGATACCGTGCCGCGATGGACTTTCCATCCGCGGGGAGGTCTATCCGGCGGAATCCGCGCTTGGATCGGTCGTCATTTGTCACGGGTTCAAGGGATTTGCGCACTGGGCCTTCTTCCCTTATCTCGCTCGCACGCTCGCACAGGATGGGCTCACCGCGATCACTTTCGATTTCTCGGGGAGCGGGATCGGCGCAGATCGCGAGTCGTTCACGGAGGCCGAGGCATTCGCGGGCAACACATTTTCGCGGGAACTCGAGGATCTGGAGCTGGTCGAGGATTACGGGCGCAGGAAGAAATGGATCAATGGGAAGTTCGGCATGTTCGGCCATTCGCGCGGCGGCGGCGTGGCGATTCTGTTCGCGGCAGCGGAGGGGTCAAATGTGAACTCACTCGTCACGTGGGCTGCGATCTCGTATCCGAATCGGTGGTCGCCTGAGGACACATTAACGTGGCGGAAGCGCGGCTATGCCGAGATCACCAATTCACGCACCGGGCAGGTGATGCGCCTCGGGACGGAGCTGATGGACGATGTCGAGCTCCACGGAAAGACGAAGCTCAACATCCGGGGCGCCGCGGGAAAGATCAAAGTGCCCTGGCTGATAGTTCATGGGACGGGCGACGAGACCGTGGACAGCTCGGAGGGGGAGCACCTTCACTCTCTGTCGAAGGGAATCAGCACGCTCCGGCTCATCGAGCGCGCGAATCACGGCTTCGACGCTACCCATCCGCTGGGCGAAGTCCCACCGGTTCTGGAAAAGGTCGTGCTGGAGACGGCAAAGTTTTTCGTCCGCAACGCGATCACCAAGTGACGTGACGAGCGGACAGCGCGGCGAAGAGAGATTTGCGAATCTCCTTGCACAGCCGAGCGTCGTCAAAATCCGGTCGGCGCTCGCTTCTCACCGCCCTGTTGCTGCCGAGGAGGAAGAAGGCGTTCGCAACGCGGCAGTAGCCCTGATTTTCCGGGTAGGAAATGATGACGTGTTGGAGCTGCTCTTCATCAAGAGGGCAGAGTACGAAGCGGATCCCTGGAGTGGGCAGATAGCATTTCCGGGCGGACGGGTAGAAGCGGGTGATGCGTCGCTCGCCGAGACTGCGAACAGGGAAACGCGCGAAGAAACGGGAATCGATCTCACGCGTGAAGGGATGATGATCGGGGTGTTGGACGATCTCCGTCCACGCACAGTGAGTCTTCCACCGATCATGGTGCGGCCGTTTGTGGCGTTGCTGGATCGTGCTGAGCCGCTTGTACTCAGCCCGGAAGTCGCTCTCTCATTCTGGCTTCCGTTCGCTGCGATTGCGCGCACGGAATCGTGGCACGAGGAAACGGTGTCCGCGCGCGGAATTCAGGTCAACGCGCGCGTCTTTCGCCATCAACAACATGTTATCTGGGGAATGACCGAGCGAATCCTCGCCCAGTTGCTGGGATTACTGTGAAGGACAGTAAGGGAAGTCTCCGGAATTTTGGTTTGCCTGAATAACTCGCCGACCGCTTGCGCCAGGATTACGGCCGAGCTCAGCCGTCTGTTGGATCTGGCTTTGGCGCGGCTACACCGGGTGGCAGTCCGGGGGGCGGCTCCTCGAGCTGAAGGATGGGCGCCTCGTGGATGATCTTTCCGCCGAGGTAGGCGGTGTACGCCACGATAATAACAGCCGCCAATGCGCCGACAACCACGCCAGCGCGCATCCACCCCGGAATCAGATCGGCGGGCCGCTTGAGAGATCGCCGCCACGAGTAAGCGGCGAACATGCCGGCGAGAAGGATCACCCACAGCGCAATGGTAGCGAATTTGTCGTGCGCTTCGATCGTCCCCGGGTGAATGTACCACGGGTCCTTCAGAGCGTGATCGGCCGCGCCCCCCGTGTAGAAAACGGGATAAACGAACACTCCAGCCGCCGTCAGTGTGCCCATCGCGGTCAGCCAAAGCCCCCTCCGTCCCAGCAAGAGCGCCAGAATCGCGACCGCGAGGGCGGAGACACTGAGCACGACCGGAAAATGATTGATGAGGAGATGAGCGTAAGGCCAGGTCATCATGTTGTCGTTCTCTCGTCGGTGCGGGAAGGCTGGCGATGCAGGTGTCCAGGAAAGTTACGTGCGACTGGAGACGGCTGCTGTCAGTCGTAGCGCCAATGGCGACTCCGACGGGGTGAACATCACCTAAACGAAGTGCGAACTGCTATTGCGACTAAAGTTAGGACATACTAACTTATTTCCTAGTTTCTCAATAACCTTGGAGTCAATCTTTGGCGATCCAGCTCCCTCAGACAACTCATCGGCCCAAACCCGAGCCGCCGGCCCCACCGCCGCCTGGCTGGCGGCGAGCGAGGGCGACACCGTCCCTCGTCGAGGTCTATCGAACCGTCCACGTCGGCAAGACGGGGTTTGCGCGCAAGCTTCTCGCGTTCGCCGGGCCCGGCTACCTCGTGGCCGTCGGCTACATGGATCCCGGCAACTGGGCCACCGACCTCGCCGGCGGAGCACAATTCGGGTACACGCTGCTCAGCGTCATCCTGATGTCGAACCTGATGGCGATCCTGCTTCAGGGCCTGGCATCCAAGCTCGGCATCGTCACGGGGCGCGATCTGGCACAGGCATGCCGTGACAACTACTCGAGACCCGTCAACTTCCTGCTCTGGGTCGGGTGCGAGATCGCGATCGCCGCGTGCGACCTCGCCGAAGTTATCGGCACCGCCATCGCGCTCAACCTGCTCTTCGGGATTCCGGTCATGATCGGCGTCGTCATCACGGCGGCGGATGTACTGATAATCCTCTATCTCCAGAACAAGGGGTTCAGGCTGCTCGAGGCGCTCGTCGTCACTCTGATAGCGACCGTCGGCATCTGCTTCCTGTGGGAGATCATCCTGTCGCAGCCCCCATTTGCCGAGGTAATGCGCGGATTCATTCCGACGACAGAGGTCGTTAGAAACCCCTCGATGCTCTACGTCGGCATTGGAATACTCGGCGCCACAGTCATGCCGCACAATCTGTATCTGCACTCATCCATCGTGCAGACCAGGCAATACGAGGAGACGCCGGAGGGAAAGCACGAAGCGGTCAAGTTCGCCTTCATCGACTCGACGATCGCGCTCTCGTTCGCGCTCTTCATCAACGCCGCCATCCTCATCATCGCTGCGGCCACGTTTCATACCAGCGGACACGCGGAAGTCGGCGAGATTCAGGATGCCTACAAGCTGCTGACGCCGTTGCTCGGCGCCGGGGCCAGCACCGTGTTCGCGCTGGCGCTGCTCGCGTCGGGGCAGAACTCCACGATCACCGGCACGCTCGCCGGACAGATCGTAATGGAAGGATTCCTCAACATCCGACTGCGCCCGTGGCTGCGCCGCCTGATCACCCGAATGATC
>JBGQIT010000103.1:0-8361 GCA_041498575.1 Gemmatimonadaceae bacterium | reverse complement strand
TTCGCAACGCTCTGACGCTGAATACTCTCAAGCTCCAGTTCGATACGAGCGTGTGGGCAAGCACGGGGGTCGCGGCGGTGCATTGGGGTCAGGCCGGGATAGATGTAGAGAAGCTCGAGCTACGTAACGGAGTGACTGGGCGCATCTACGTCAACGGCTTCGTTCCGAAGCAGGGCAACGCCAATCTCGACATCGCGGTCGACAACCTGAACGTGGCCGACGTAATCGCACTCACGGAGAGCGGCTACAATGCGACGGGACTGATCTCGCTCAACATCCACGCGACGGGCACGACGGACAATCCACAATTCAAGGGAGTGTTCAGCGCGACCAATCTCGTGTACAACGGGGGCACCGTGCCCGAAGTGCACGGCAACATCGATTACGCGAACCAGACCCTGACGGGCCGCGCCGAAGCGTTGCGCGCGGGGGATCAACCATTTCTGATCGCTGAGGGAACGGTTCCGATCAATCTGGCGATCACCGGTGTGACGGGATCCAGATTCCCCACCGACAGACAGATCGCGCTCAACATCAACGCCGATAGTCTACCGCTCAATCTGGTGCCGCAGTTCGGCAACTACGTCTCCAACCTGAAGGGTCGCGCCACCGGTTCGTTCAAGATCGGCGGCAGTCTCAATCGCCCTCAGCTCTCCGGAGACCTCGCGCTTCACGAAGGCCAGGCGAGGGTCGTGCTCGCGGGGATCAATCTCAGCCAGATCGAAGCCTCGATTCGGATGCTGGGCGACACAGTCGTGATCGATTCAGTCGCGGCGTACAGCAAAGGACGCATCCTTCTCACGGGCCGTCTTGGCATGGGTGCGCTCAGCGCGCCCAGCTTCGATCTCAAGCTCCAGACCCAGAACGCGCAGGTTCTCAACAACCAACGCGGAGAGCTGCGGGTGAGTGCAAACCTCGCGATGACCGGGCCATTCAAGGATGCGCACGTCACTGGCGACGTCCGCATTCGCGAAGGGTTCCTCTATATCCCTCCCTCGGAGAACAAGACTCTCGTCGGCCAGGACGACCCCGCGATTTTCAACGTGCTCGACACGGCGGTCATGGCTGATCGCGAGCTGTTCCCAACCCAGTCGCCGCTGCTCGCGAATCTGAGAATGGATGTGAATCTGCGGGTCGATCGCGACGTGTTCGTGCGCTCGCTCGAGGCGAACATCGAGGTGTACAGCGACGGTGATCTGGGCGTGCACGTGAACCGCGCCAAGGAAACTCTGGTACTGGACGGAGTGCTCCTGAGCGAGCGCGGGGAATACACTTTCATGACGCGCAGATTCGATATCAAGCGCGGCTCGGCCACGTTCATTAATTCCACGGAGCTGAACCCGACGTTGCAGGGAACGGCGCAGTACAAGGTGAATCAACCGAACCGCGAAGCAATCAATATTCAGATCGTGGTCGGCGGGACGTTGCATAGCCCCCACATCTCGCTCACCAGCGACGCGCAGCCGCCGATCCCACAGAGCGATCTCCTCAGCTATCTCGCGTTCGGCCAGTCGTCATCGTCGCTCGTTCAGCTCGAGGGCTCGGGACTCACCAACGGCAGCGGCGGCTCGAACCTGGTAGGTGCCGGTGCGGCCCTCGCCAGCCGCCAGCTCGCGGGTGTCGCCATCGGTGTCGTCACCGACCAGTTCGCAGGCTCGGCGGCCCGCTCACTTGGCGCCGACGTGTTCACGATCACTCCCGCGGACGTGCAGACCGACGTCGGCAACTTTTTGCGCGGGACTCAGTTCGAGTTCGGGAAGTACATCAAGTCGCACACGTTCGTGGCGGTCAATTCACCGCTCGATCCGAAGGCGCTGGTGAGGCCCGGCGTGCAGCTAGTCCATCGCTTCGGCGGTCTCCGCGGCTATCGGCTCGAGACGGGCGTGGATACCCGTTACCTGCTGCGAGAGCCGACACTGCAGCGCGATCAGACCGTCGCGACGACCAGCGCGTTTGGGGCGTTCCTGATCAGGGAGTGGCGCTTCTGAACTGCAAAAGCGAGAAGAGCTAGGTGGGGGGTTCGAGGTGATAGGCACGAGGTGGGAGGTAGAAGCGCGATGGTGCGCATTACCTCCTGCCTCGCGCCTAGTACCTCGCACCTCCTACCTTACTCTTCTCGCAGTTTCAGTTCGCGGTTGGCGAGGACCACAGAATCCGCGCGATGCTCGGCATCAGCCTCTACGAGTGGCGCCAGTTCACGCGCGCACCACCGCTTGGCCGCCATCACGGCTACATGATCAGCCGCTGCGCCTGCGTGCTCAATGAGTAGCACCGCCGCTTCGGTGCGCGCGACCGCAAAGGCAAAGCTGCGCGCGCCGGTTTGCTGAAATTCGCTTCCCGCGCTCGCCCCGCGCACGGCGTATTGCTCGATACGTTGCACGGCGTTGGATGTCTGCTCAATTCACGATGAAAGCGCGGCCACTTTAGTGCCACTCACTCGGCGCTTTACATCGGACGCCCACTCGGCAAGTGCGTCGCTCCGCTCCATCGCGCGGAGTGCATCCAGGCTGAGAATGTTCGTCGTGCCCTCCCAGATCGACAGCACCTGCGCGTCTCGGAGCAGACGTGGAAGTCCGGTGTCCTCGAGGTAACCCGCGCCGCCGAAGGCCTCGAGCGCTTCGCTGGCGACCGCTATCGCCTGTTTCGCCGTGTAGAGCTTGGCGATCGGAATCAGGAATCGCAGCAACCGCGCTTCCGAGTCAGTCGCGTCACCCGACTCTTCTTTCCCTAGCAGCTCGACGACACGAAAGGCAAGGAGAAAAGCGGCGCGCAGCTCCAGCTGCATGTCCGCGAGCGTCTCGACGTGCAGCGGATGCTCGATGAGCAGTTTTCCAAACGCTCGCCGTCGCCGGGCGTAATCGCTCGCCAGCGCGATCGCCCGGCGCATGCCCGCTACAGCCGCAACCGCGTTATACACGCGTGTGACATTGAACAGAGTTGCGATCTTGCGGACGCCATCGCCCGCACCACCCACCAGCTGGGCCGGTGTGCCCTCGAGCGTCAGCTCGGCGGTGGGCAATGAGCGCGTGCCCAGCTTGTCCTTGAGACGCTCGATCCGAATGTTGCGAAGCTTTCCGTCGTTGTCGCGGAGATTGATGAGAAACACGCTCAAGCCATGACTGCCCGCGGGCGCGCCTTCGATCCGCGCCAGCGTCATAGCTACCTGGGCGGTCGTGGCCGACGTGAACCACTTCGAGCCGTACAGACTGTACGTGTCGCCTTCCTCGCACGCCGCAATCGTCGACGTGCTTCCAACGTCGGAGCCGCCGGTACGTTCGGTCATCCATTGACCGGAAGTCCAGAACTCATTCGGATCGCGCGAGGTCAGATGCGCGAACACCGATCTGGTGCTCTCGTCGCCGTGAACCTCGAGGAACCGCGCTGCGCCATCCGTCATCGCGAGCGGGCAACTGTACAGCGCAGACGACGGGGCAAATAGATAGAGGCGCGCGAACTGATCGATGCGCGAATGCGGACCATGGCGGCGCTCATACGCGGTGGCCACGATTCCCTCCGTGGCCGAGATCCGGTCGAGCTCGCGCCAGGCATCGCTCGTCTCGATCCAGTCGACGCGACGTCCCCAGGCATCGTGCGGGACGTGGCGGGGCGGCGATGCCTCCGCTGCTTCGCCTAACGCCAAAATATCCGTGACTGCGCGATGGCCAAGCCGTTGGAGGTCGGGCTCGATCTCGGCGTGCAGGCCCGCGGGCAGTCGCCAGCGCAGGTACGCACGGAGGAGCGCGTCATCGTCGTACTGGTTACCGAGCCTCGGCGGATCCTGAAAGAACTCGGACATAGGGCCGTCTGTTCCCCTCTCGACGGAGAAGCTTACCACGTTCGCAAGTTAACCCACCGGCCGTTTCACGTCCGAAACCTGTCCTGACGCAGTGAAGCGATTAGCGGATAGCCTGAGAGCGGGCAGCGGGCAGCAGCGTAGTTCTCAGAGGCAGCGTAGTTCTCAGAGGCAGCGTAGTTCTCAGAGCCAGCGTAGTTCTCAGAGCCAGCGTAGTTCTCTGTTGTAGTAAAACCGATCCAGCCTTACCCTTAATCTTATGTGCGGACGCGCTACTGTCATCAATCCCGATGGGATTACCGAGAAACTCTACGGCTATACACGCAAGTTCGTCCCTAGCGACTGGAAGCCGCGCTACAACCTGAATCCCCACGAGGACATTCCAGCTGTCTACTACGATCCGTTCCTGAAGGAGAGAGTCCTGAGGACGATGCACTGGAATCTCATACCCTCGAAGCTCGAGAGCAGAGATAACGTGGTCGCGTTCGACTCCCAGTACTCGACGTTCAATGCGAGAATCGAGACGGTTGCGTCAGCGCCTACCTTTGAGCAGTCATGGCGCAGCCAGCGCTGCCTCGTCGTGGTCGACGGCATCATCGAATGGGTGGGAGAAAAGAGGCGCAAGATCCCCTACCTCATTCGCCACAGAGACCGGATTCCATTTGCGATGGCGGGGCTGTGGAGTCGCTGGCACGATCGAGCAGACGGCGAGGAACTGTGGTCGAGCACCGTCATCGTGAAAGATGCGGACGACTGGTACAGCCAGTTCCACGATCGGATGGCGGTGCTGCTGGCGCCGGAATCCTACGAGCACTGGCTCGATCCACAGCGAAAGCACGGACAGCTCGAGCTACTCACGAAATCGGCATACCACAAGGACGACGAGCTGGAGTTCTTCCCGATCTCCACGCTGGTCAACAATCCGCGCAATGACTCCGCTGACTGCCTGGAGCCGGCGCCGGATTCAGTACCTGCGACCGAGTCCGAGCTGCTCCTCGACTTGTAGCAAGCGGGCCGGTATAACACGCACTCCGAGGCCGGCTGGCGGTGTCGAACCGTAGAGAAGCGAGAGGATGACCGGGTGCGTTACCTTCGTGTTGCCGGTGGCTTCGTCCGGATCAACAATGTCGTGCGGCAGGCGAAGGGAATCCGACAACTCGAACATCGACACGTGACCGCCGGCGGCGGACCAATGCTCCGCGAGCTCGTCGATGGCGTCACGGTTGACGGTCTGGTCGTTCGCGTTCACGAGCACGCGAATGTCGCGCGCAGCTGGCGCGTGCTTGTCGGCGGCGCGCCGAATGGCCGTACCCAGCCGAAGCATCTGCCCAACCCCGCGTGAGCTCCAGCCCAGTTCTCGATCGGGTCGCAGTGTGTCGGGACCTTCCTTCTTCGAATAGTTGGGCACCCGCAACGTCAGATTCATTATCGGCGTCTCGAGAACGGTCGATATGTGCGAAAGGCCGAGCGCGGGAGCGACGATCACCACTCGACTCACGGGCCGAAACTGCGCCGTCCAGGCTGCCACGTTTCCGCCGAGACTCACTCCGAATACGACGACAGTATCGCCGAGGCCGCTCGCAAGATCGATCGCGGCGTCCGCGACATTGCGCAGCGATTCTGCTGTCAGGCGAGCGAGGTCGCCGGAAGTCGCTCCGCGAAGCGCGTGCTCGGGAAGTCTGGGGACGAATACGTTGTCACCGCCGTCATAGAGCGTGGCGGCAAGCTTGGTGAATTGACGTGGCGAGTTTGTCAGCCCATGGAACAGCACGAACGCTCGCGGCGTGCGATGACCGTGGACGAGGACGATCGACTCGCCACCAATCGCGACGGCCGAGTCGGCGTGTTGAAAAGCCTGTGCTAATTGCATGGCCGCTTCGTAATTACCCGCTGGTTTCGGGTGAGGCCCAAGGGAACTGACGCTGGTAGGCCACACCGTGGCGCAACCCAGATACAGCACGGCCGCCCGCCAGATAATCCCGAACGCGTTCAACCGGATGCTCTTGATCAGATCCAGCGACCGATGCGCGCGAACCATTGCCGGCGCCCGTTCGTCGAGAGACCGTACTGCAGCCGGACCGGTCCTATCGGCGAATCCGCGCCAATGCCGACCCGCGCACCGAACAGCCACACGCCTCCGAACGCGCGGTCGGCGCTCCTGCTCACCGTTCCGGTCATCGCCGTGATCTGTGTGTTCAACGGTCCATACAAATGACGCGCGGCATCGAGCATGTACGACGCAGTCCATGTCCCAATTGACTCGCCCACGTTCAGACCGGGGAATCCGTCGGTTCCCCCCAGCAGGAACCACTCACTGTAAGGCGATTCCACGCTCGTTGCGCCCGCGCGAATCGTGCTCGTGAATCGTGCGATAGGGGTCGGGGTGAGTAGAGAGAAATGCGCGCTCGCTCGTTTATAGTGCTGATTCCACTCCAGATCCAATCGACCGAATTGCGGCCTGGTTTCGTCAGCATGATCGATCCGCAGCCCCACGCCTATCGGGGTCGGCGTGCGTGCCGAATCCGCGAGCCCGCCGTGCCATCGCCGAATAAGCGCTCCGGTCTGCACCGTCCATTTTGCATTGACTGGCACATCCACACCGAGTTGCAGCAGTTGCTCCGAGACGGTCGGCAATTCCACTTTGGTGGATACGCCATTCGTACCTTCGACGAAAATTGGATCTCTCTCGCGACCCACCATGAGCAGGGCGAAGGGACTGATGGAATACCTCACTTCGTGGTCCGATCGTCGAAGAGAAATGAAACCCTCCTGACGTCGTGTCCCCAGTGTGAGTCGACCACCACTCTCCAGCGCTGGAAATCCGGGGCGAAGGATGGCGTGTCGGTTCGCAAGCGCGAGCCAGGCCTGAGCGCCAAGATCGTTGTCGTACGCTGCTCCCACGCCAATCGTCCGCTCGTCCGCCCATCGAATGATCGGATCAAACGCGACCGAATCGCCGGTGGCGCGCTGCGGCGCGAGCCAGAGTGCTTGGAGCGAGCCCGACGTGCCTGCGCGAGCGAGGCGTGCCTGAACGGTGTCCAGCACAATCGTCGCACTGTCTGTAGTGGGACTCGCTGAAGAGCCCCGAAGCCATCCCGGTAGTCGCGAGTCACCTGGTCTGACAGCGCTTCGAAGAAGCTGCGCGGCGCCCGGTACGGCGTTCTGCGTGACGATCGCTGATGACACGGGGGGAAGGTGATACTCGATTCGTTCGCGCCGCGGCAGGCACGACGACGCAGGAATTGTCCGGGCGGCGGCGGCTCCACGCTCGATCAACCTGGCGACATTACCCGGTGAGAAATCGAGATTGGTTATGTCCGCGACATTCGTGGTCACCTCGACGTCGCGTGGCCCGAGTGGAGGATGGGCGTCGAGGAAGATGCGATCTATCAGCATGTCGACCGTTCCACCCGCGGCGGCGCCCCTCGAAGTGCTATCACCCGTCCCACTGCCATCGAGCCGCGACAGGATGATACGCGTCGCGCCAAGCTCCCGCGCGAGACGCACGGGAACATTCTCGCTGAGTCCGCCGTCCACCAGCTGCCGGCCATCGATAGTGACCGGCTCGAAGACGAACGGGATGGCGACACTCGCGCGGATAGCCTGCGCGAGGTCGCTATGATCGAGCGTCACACGCACTCCGGTGCGAAGATCCGTCGCGACGGCGCGGAACGGGATCGGAAGAGAATCGAAACTCCCGCGAGCGATCAGGTCGCCTCGCACGAGCAGAGCACTCAATAGAAGATTAATCGCGCCCTCGTCGGCAAGACTCGTCGCGATGGCGAACGTTCCTTCTTCCTTTCGCAGCAGCATAATTGGCGTCGGCTCGCCGGGAAGTTGGCTGCCAAGCAGCGATGTCCCAGAAGCACCTGAAATCGCGAATGCGCGCGGTGCCCTCGGCGCGTATCGCCCGATATACGCACCGATATTGAAGCGCTGGGTCAGCCTCTCGATCTCGGCCCCCGAATAACCGCTCGCGTACATCCCGCCGACGATGGCCCCCATACTGGTGCCGACCACGATGTCAGGGACGATGCCCAGCGAGTCCAGCATCTTGATCACGCCAACATGCGCCATTCCCTTGACGCCGCCGCCAGGCAGAACAAGCGCAACCTTACCGCCGCTCGTGGCTGGGCAGGCCGATGCAACTGGCGATTGCGCTCCACACCAGGTACAGATCGGAGACATCAGGAGGATAGCGACGAGGGCGCGCGATGCCCTCGCGAGCCCGCGCATCCTCGACACCGGAGTTGTCATTGAAAACCGCGACAGCTTCAAGACTTGCTGGCTGCTCCGTACACATCCCAGAGAGTCGCCATCGCCAGCATCCCGAGGCGGAAATTTTCGTCGCTCATCCACTCGTCGGGCGCATGGGCGTTCTCGCCCGGGAGTCCGAATCCCACCAGCAGAACCGGCGCGCCGAGTATGCGCTCGAAATCGCCGACGACCGGGATGGAGCCGCCTTCGCCGGTAATTACTGGCTCCTTACCGAACGCAGCGCGCAGCGCGCTCCTCGCCGCGTCGAAAATCGGCCCATTCAACTCGGCGCGCCACGGGCGCCCGCCGTG
>JBGQIT010000102.1:0-8362 GCA_041498575.1 Gemmatimonadaceae bacterium | reverse complement strand
TGCGAAGCCACACTCACGAACTCGGCGCGCAATCGCTCGAGATCGGCGAGCTGGCTCGCCATGCCCTGATAGCTCGCCGCCACTCGGCCGAACTCCGTCTTCGGATTGGGTTCCAGGTCCAGCTGGTACCTGAGATCTCCCGAGGAGATTGCCTGCATCCCGCGCTCGAGCTCGTCCACCGGCCGGCTGATCGATCTCATCAACCAGATGCCGATCACAAGTGCGACCAGGAGAGCGATGGGTAGTGCGCCAGCCACCAGCCTCTCGGCATTGAGTGTCTCGCTCGTCGCGTCGGCAACCCGCCGTCGGGTGCTATTGCGAAGCGTCGTCGCGCTCGCGCCGAGTGCACTGTCTACAGATGCGATCGCCGGGCGCGTGCGCTGTTGCGATATCATCTCTGCGACGGTGCTTCTGCCGGCAGCGGCCTGCTCGTACTCCTCGCGCGCCGCCGAGCGGAGTGCATCCAGGGAAGCACGGATCTGCGATGCCGACAGACCGAGACGGTAGCGGTCGAGCGAATCGGTCAGCGATACGAGCCCGTCGATCTCGCCCTGCATGCGCGCCGCGCTTTTCTGGTCGTGGATGAACAGCAGTGCATCTTCGGCTCGGCGGGCATCATCGGTTCGCTCGCGGAACGATCCGAGGAGGAGTGAGGCCGCGAATTCGCGGTCACGGAGCAACCGGCTCGTCTCGTAGAGATGCTCGAGGGATTTGAGCGACAGGAGCAGCGGAACGCTCAGCACCAGCGCGATCGCGAACAGGCCCCACCCGAGGCGGGCGCGCAAAGTCATCTTAGCTTTTTTGAATTGGGCAAGCGTGTAAAAATATCGTTTCCCACTGGTGGACGGAACCGCGACGTGGTGGTAGTCTCCCGTGATATGACACCCAACTCAATTCGTTCCGTCACCCGCCTACCGGGCATCAGCGCGACCGCACTCGCGTGCGCCGGCATTCTGCTTTTCTCGCCGGCGAACACCGCAGCCGCGCAGTCGAGCGGACCGCCTGCGCTGTCCAGAGCCGAGCAGAGGATTCGCGACTACGTCCGCGCTCACGAGGCCGAGCAGGTCGCCTTCCTCGAGAAGGCGGTCAACATCAGCAGTGGCACCTTCAACCTGGCCGGCGTCCGCCAGGTTGGGAGACTCTTCGAGCCCGAGTTTTCGTCCCTCGGTTTCGAGACCAATTGGATATCGCTGCCCGATGCCGTCGGCCGGGCTGGGCATCTATTCGCTGAGCGAAAGGGGACGAAGGGAAAGCGTCTGCTCCTGATTGGCCATCTGGACACCGTATTCGAGGGTGAAGGCGAAAGGTTCGTACGGCTCGACACGCTTGCAGGCGGCGCGGGAAGCTCCGACATGAAGGGCGGCGATCTCGTGATACTGTACGCGCTCAAGGCACTTCAAAGTGTCGGTGCGCTCGACGGAACGAGAATCGTCGTCGCGCTGATGGGAGACGAGGAAGATGCCGGGCCGCTGCATCTCGTTTCGCGACAACCGCTCATCGACGTTGCGAAACGCAGTGACATTGCGCTCGCGTTCGAGGAGGATGCGGGCAAAGGGACCGTCGCGCGCCGGGGTATGAGCGGCTGGCAGCTCGTCGTCAGCGGCAGACAGGCACATTCGTCCGGAATCTTCTCGCCCGGCACCAGCTACGGCGCGATCTACGAAGCGGCCAGGATTTTGAACTCCTTTCGCGAGAAGCTGTCGAACGAGCAGTATCTGACGTTCAATCCAGCTCTCATCGTTGGCGGGACCGACGTTACCTACGATTCAACCAGGATCGCCGGAACCGCTGCCGGGAAGGACAACATCATCGCCCCGCGCGTGTTCGCCCGCGGTGACCTGCGCTTCATTTCGCAGGACCAGCTCGTGAAGGCTCGCGAAGCGATGCGGGCGATCGTCGACGACCACCTTCCCGGAACCATCGCGACAATAACCTTCGAGGATGGAAATCCCGCCATGCCCCCGACAAAGGGCAATCTCGCTCTCCTCGCGGTGGAGGACTCTGTCAGTCGCGCGCTGGGTCAGGGTCAGGTCGACGCTCTTGACCCGGGCAAGCGCGGTGGGGGAGACATCTCGTATGTCTCGGAGTATGTCGACGCGCTCGATGGACTCGGCGTGAAGGGAATGCGATCCCACACCCCCGATGAACGCGTGAACCTGCGATCGATCGGTCCCGCAACGGAGCGCGCGGCAATTCTCATATATCGGTTGACGCGTTAGCGTTGAGGGCTCCAGCCTCATTCCCTACGACGAAATCATGACCGCTGCCCCTTATTCGCGAATATCAGAGCTACCCTCACACTCCGGCCAGGCCGTGCGCGTGCGCGGCTGGGTTACGCACGTCCGGTCGTCCGGCAAAGTCGCGTTCATCGTGGTGCGCGATGGGACCGGCCTGCTCCAGGCGGTGGTCGCCAAGAACGCGGTTTCGCCTGAAGCGTGGGAACGGTTTGGAAAGCTGACGCAGGAGACTTCCATCGAGCTCGAGGGTGAAGTACGACCCGACGCGCGCGCCCCCGGCGGATTCGAGCTCGGAGTGAAGGAGCTGTCGATTTATGGCGAGAGTCCAATCGACTATCCGATTCAGCCGAAAGAGCACGGCATCGACTTCCTTCTGGACAACCGGCACTTCTGGCTGCGCACACCGAGGCAGCGCGCGATCGCGCGCGTGAGGAGTGAAGTCGAGCAGGCGATCCGCGATTTTTTCTACGAGCGGGATTTCACCCTCGTGGATACGCCGATCCTCACCGCGGCGATCGGGGAGCGAAGCGGGCTGTTCGGCACCGAGTATTTCGATTTGGGCACCGCGTACCTGGCGCAAACTGGCCAGCTGTACGGAGAGGCGGCGGCGGCGGCGCTCGGAAAGATCTACTGCTTCGGGCCAACGTTTCGCGCCGAGAAATCCAAAACGCGGAGGCACCTGACCGAATTCTGGATGGTGGAACCCGAAGTTGCCTTCAATAACTCCGACGACAACATGCGTCTTCAGGAGGAATTTGTTTCCTACATCGTAGCGCGCGTTCTCGAGCGGCGGCAACCTGAGCTGAAGGAGCTCGAGCGCGACATTTCCAAGCTCGAGAAGATCAAGGCCCCATTTCCTCGCATCGACTACAGCGACGCGGTAAAGATCCTGCAGGCTAAGGGCAGCTCTGTCACGGGGGGCGATGATCTCGGCGCCGAGGACGAGTCCCTCTTAGTCGAAGGTCAGGACCGCCCGGTTTTCATCTACAACTATCCAAAGCAGGCGAAAGCGTTCTACATGAAGGAGAATCCGGCCGACCCGCGCACGGTGCTGTGCAACGATCTCCTGGCGCCGGAAGGTCATGGCGAGATCATCGGCGGATCGCAGCGCGAGGACGATCACGACAAGCTTCTTGCCCGGATCAAGGAAGAAGGGTTGCCCGTCGAGGCATACAACTGGTACCTGGATCTGAGGAAGTACGGCACATTCGTGCACTCGGGCTTCGGTCTCGGGCTCGAGAGAACCGTGGGTTGGATCTGCGGAATCCATCACATTCGCGAAGCGATTGCCTTTCCGCGAACAATGAATCGGCTTCGTCCATGATCGTGGGTCCGCTCGTCCTGCTGCGCAAATCTGCAACCTGAGGGCATTCCGATGGGATTCGAACAGTACCACGAGCCGGCGAGCGAGCTGTCAGCGAAGACCCGCACATTTGCGCGGATGATCACTTCAATGATCGAGGAGGCCGAAGCAATCGGCTGGTACGAGCAGCGTCTCTCGCTCGAGAAGGATCGAGCGGCGCGCGACATCATGCGCAACGCGCAGCACGAAGAGTTCAAGCATTTCGGTATGGACCTCGAGTTCCTGTTGCGAAGGAGTCCCAAATGGCGTGCGACCCTGCAAGATATTCTCTTCAAGCCGGGCGATATCGTCGAGCATGGGGAAGAGGCAGAGCACGACACCTCCGAGTAGCTGGCCATCTGGCGGAAACTCCGCCATTGTGAAATGTTTTTCTCATGATGGTTCTGTCGGCGCTCCGGCCCGATGCCGGACTCTTAGAGTTCCTGGCCCACAGAGCGCGCTCTGCGCCCGCGCGACGCCTCGGAATCGATGCAGTGGGTGGCGCGGCGGTATTGGTCGCGGCACTCTGGTGGAACCCCTCCGCGCAGCCCCTGATCGCAAGTGCGGCGACGCTTCTCTTTTCCTATGGCGCTTGGGGACTGCTCGACCGCGTCCGCTCTCGCCTCTCGAATCTTGGCTGGGCGAAAACCGTCAGGCTAGTCGACGCGCTTTGCGCCTTTAGCGCGGCGCTCGGAGTGTTGGCCGCCGCCGGAGTCCTGCTTGCCGTGTGGGCGGTTGCCCTCGGCACCTGGATCAGTTAGTCGGGCCTGAGGTCGTCGCGACCACTCCGAGAGATCTCCACTCGGCACAAGCGGGAGCGAGTGGAGCGAAACAAGAGCCGCAAATGAAAGCGCGCTATATGCGGAGGAGAGATTCGTCGATGCATTTTCTACGCGTTTCAGCAGAGAGAATCATGAAACTCTTTGGTCCGACGTCGTTCGGGGTGGCTCCGGCTGGATACGCACCCCGCCAGGCTACCCCTCCGGGAACACGGTTCGCTGCCTTGCCGCGTGTTCTCACGGATTCCGAGAGCAAAATCATCGCGGGCACCAACGATTTTGCATTCGATCTGTTCCGCACCGTGAACCTGGCGCAGCGCAAAGCCAACGTATTCATCTCGCCACTCAGCGCATCGATAGCGCTGGGGATGACCGCAAACGGTGCAAACGGACCAACGTACGACGAGATGCGTTCCACACTCCGGTTGAGCGGAGCCACACGGGAAGACGTTGATTCTGGCTACAAGTCTCTCATCACAATGCTCAGAGGGCTCGATCCACGAACCAACTTCAGCATCGCCAACTCCATATGGTTCGACCAGAGATTCTCGTTCAACGCTTCGTTCGTGGAGGAGGGTAAGCAGTACTTTGACGCGCAGGTTCGGGCGCTCGACTTCAAGAGCGCATCGGCTGTCACCACCATCAACTCGTGGGTGAGCGCCCAGACGAACAACCGGATTCCGGAGATTCTCGACCGTATCGGTAGTTCTGAAGTCATGCTACTGGTGAATGCCATCTACTTCCACGGGATCTGGCAAAAGCAGTTCGATAAGTCGGAGACGTTCGATGCGCCTTTCTACGGCGCCAGTGGCAGCGTCACGACGGTTCCGATGATGGTGAGGGCCGCCGGATTCCAGTATGCGGCAACGTCCAAGTACGAAGCTGTGGATCTTCCTTATGGCAATTCGGCCTTCACAATGACGGTGGTCCTGCCAAACCGAAGGGCGGACATCGACGCTTTCGCGCAATCGTTCAACCTGGAGAAATGGACCTCCGTCGTGAGCTCGCTTCACCATAGCGTTGTTGAGGTCTTCATACCGCGGTTCAGAATGGAGTGGCAGCGCTCTCTGAATGACGACCTCCAGCAGTTGGGCATGCGGCTCGCCTTCGGCAACGCTGATTTCACGCGCATGTCGCCGCTCAGCCTCGATCTCTTTATCACAAGAGTCTTGCAAAAAACTGTTGTAGACGTCGACGAGGAGGGGACCGAAGCAGCGGCAGCAACAGTCGCGATGGTCGAGCTTGGCCGGGCCCGCAGATCAACTCCGGCAGTGTTTCTAGCGGACCGCCCGTTTCTGGTCGTAATTCGCGAGCGGTCCTCGGGAACGATTCTCTTCATCGGAAAAATCGCGAAGCTGCCCGCGTGATTCGTTCAAGGAAGCTCGGCGCGCTTTGCTTCGTCCCATAGCGCGTCGAGCTTGTCGAGTCCGGCATGGGGAACGTCGATCCCTCGCTCCCCCGCCATTTTTTCCACCTGCTGAAATCGGCGCTCGAACTTCGCGTTGGCTTTGTCGAGCGCAATCGAGGCATGGACACCCGCTCTTCGGCAAAGATTGACGACCGCGAACAGAAGATCACCCAGTTCCGCCTCGACTGCGTAGTGACGCTCATCTAATACAGGGGGAGTGCCCGGCTTTCGTGGCGGTGATTTCTCGAGCTCCGAGCGAACCTCCCCCAACTCCTCCTCGACCTTCTTTGCCGGCCCCTCGACGTCAGGCCAGTCGAACCCCAAGCCGGCCGCCCGATCCTGAAGTCGATGCGCGCGGTGCAAAGCCGGTAGTCCGGCGGGGAGTCCCTCCGAGATGCTCTTTCGCTGCCTCGACTTCATTCGCTCCCACGGCTCTTTGGCGGCGTCACCGTAAAGGTGGGGATGTCTCCCTTTCATCTTGGTGATCAGGCCCTCCGCCACGTCGGCAAATGAGAAAGCCTCCCGCTCCTCCGCCATCACCGAGTGAAAGAGCACTTGCAGCAGCAGGTCGCCGAGCTCCTCTCGCACGAGCTTGTCGTCCTCGAGACGGATCGCCTCATCGAGCTCGTGCGCCTCTTCGATCAGATAGGGGCGGAGCGACTCGTGCGTCTGGGCGGCGTCCCATTCGCAACGGGCGCGCAGATCGCGCATAAGTTCCAGCGTGTCGTCGAGTGAGTGCGTGCTTGTTTTTTTCATACGATGTGTAAACGCGGACGAAGTTTCTTGAAGGCACCGGTGGTCGGGGGTATACTACGCGCAACATAAACTAAGTGTTAATGAAGCACTCTTTAGCTCGCGCCCGGGTCGAGATCGATCTTGGCGCGTTGCAGCGTAATGGAGCGGCGGTCGCGCGGCGTGCGGGCGTACCGCTTCTGCCGATGATCAAGGCGGACGCTTACGGGTTGGGCGCCGCGGCCGCGTTGCGGGCACTGGATGTTCTGGAGCCATGGGGATATGGAGTGGCCACCGTCGCGGAAGGCGAAGAGCTTCGTGGCCTCGGCGTCGCGCGTCCAGTCGTTGTCTTCACGCCTTTGCTCGAACAGGAACTCGCACGCGCCCGGTCCGCGCGACTTACTCCGTCGTTGGGATTCCCGGCCGAGATCGAAGCGTGGCGCCGCGCTGGCGGCGGCCCGTGGCATCTCGCGATCGACACCGGCATGAGCCGCGCGGGCATTCCCTGGCGACAGGTGAACGAGATCAGACACTTGGTGGAGATGCACCCACCGGAGGGCGCGTTCACGCACTTTCATTCCGCCGAGCTCGACGATGGAACGCTGGCAGCTCAGGAGTTGCTGTTTCGCGATGCAGTCGCGTCACTTCCATCCCGGCCGAGACTGTTGCACACTGCCAACAGCGCCGCCATTTCGCGCGGAGGCAGGAGTGACTGGGATCTGGTGCGCCCGGGGATATTTCTCTACGGCGTGGGCAGTGGCAGAAGTGCCGGGATCCAGCCAGAGCCGGTGGTCAACCTTCGTGCTCCAATCGTCGAAATTCGAAATCTCGAACCCGGTGACACGGTGAGCTATGGCGCGACGCTTCGCGTGGAGCGTGCCGCGCGAATTGCGACACTCGCCGTCGGCTACGCCGACGGATATCCCAGGTCCCTCAGCGAACGCGGGTCCGTGCTCGTAGGAGGAACGTTGGCTCCGATTGCGGGCACGGTTACCATGGATATGACGATGATCGATGTTACGACGGTTCGATGCGAAGTCGGCGACATCGCCACCTTGATTGGCAGGGCGGTGGACACGGTTCTCACTGTCGAGCGTGTGGCGGACGACGCGGGTATATCTCCCTACGAGTTGCTCACCGGGCTGCGATCCAGAGTCGAGCGGACCTACACGGAGGCGCGCCGTTGAAGCGTGCCGTCATCATCATCCTCGACGGTGTCGGCATCGGAGAAGCGCCTGACGCGGCGCGTTACGGAGATGAGGGGAGCAACACACTTGGGAACGTCGCGCGCGCCTGCGGCGGCCTCGAACTTCCACGACTGGAGCGTTTTGGGTTGGGGAACATTCGCCCCCTCGAAGGAGTTCGCACCCGAGGTGACGCTGCCGGGGCGTGGGGCACGATGCGACCAGCCTCGGCGGGGAAGGACAGCACCGCCGGACACTGGGAGATCGCGGGAGTTCACCTCGACCGTCCCTTCCCGACCTTTCCCACGGGATTCCCGCGCGAGGTGATAGAGAAGTTTTCGCGCGAAACCGGGCGGGGCGTGATAGCAAACGTAGTCGGAAGCGGAACGGACGTGATCGAGCGCTACGGCGCGGAGCAAGGCGCGACCGGGAGCTGGATTGTTTACACATCAGCGGATTCCGTTTTTCAGATCGCCGCCGACGAGCAGGTCATCCCTCTCGACGAGCTCTATCGCGCCTGCAAGATCGCGCGGAAAATGCTCACACCCCCTAACGATGTTTCGCGCGTCATCGCACGTCCGTTCGAGAAAACTGCGCAGGGCTACAGACGGACGACGAATCGTCGCGATTATTCGATCGAGCCACCGGCGGAAACGCTGCTCGATGCGTTGTCGAACGCG
>JBGQIT010000101.1:0-8376 GCA_041498575.1 Gemmatimonadaceae bacterium | reverse complement strand
CGAGAGACGTGATCCACCGCGATCTGACACCGACCAACGTGATGGTCGGAGAGTTCGGCGAAGTGTTGGTGCTCGACTGGGGGATCGCCAAGGTGGCGGGCGATGCCGGAACGCCGCGATCAGAGGGGACGACCGCGTGGCCCGGAACGACCGGCGAAGGAATGGTCCTCGGAACGCCGGGATTCATGGCGCCGGAGCAGGCGATTGGGGCGGCCGCCGACGCCGATGCGCGCGCCGACGTCTACGGTCTGGGCGCAATCCTGAAATTCCTCGCTGAGCCCGCTGGGACCACCATTCCACGTCCGCTCGCCGCGATCATCGGCCGCGCGACGGCGACGAATCCGGATGCGCGCTACGCAGCTGTCGCGGACCTTGCTGGTGATGTGCGCCACTGGCTGGATAGCGAGAAGATCGCGGCGTATCGTGAAAGCGCTCTGGAGCGGGCCGCACGACTGTTCCGGCGCAACCAGGCGCTGATTCTCCTGCTCTTCGCGTATGCCGTGGTGAGAGTGATAATCCTGCTCTGGCGGCGCATTTAATGACACGCGGCGGGAAAACGGAATCAGTTTATGCCGACGCGTCATCGGGGCGCGTCATTCTCATGCGAGGACAGCTCTAATGAACAAGCCCGTTCTGGGACTCGTCGCCGGAGGAGTGCTCGGCGTGGTGGATGGACTCACCGCGCTTCTCTCCGCGCCGGAAGTAGCGCCACAGCTTACCACAATCGTCCTCGGGTCGATGGGAAAGGGACTCGTGGCCGGCGTTCTTGTCGGATGGTTCGCCCGCAAGGTGAACAGTCTTCCCCTGGGTATTCTCTTCGGCCTGACGATGGGAGCGCTGTTCGCCCTTCCCTTCGCGATGGGCACCGATCCGACAACGGGCCAAAAGTACTTCTGGGAGATACTCATCCCGGGGTCAATGGTCGGTCTGGTGGTCGGATTTCTGACCCAGCGGTATGGAACGAGGCCAGCGGCCGCGCACGCGTGAAGGAACCCCACGCACATTCCCGATCGAACGGGGCGGCGGTTGAAGAAAGGTGAATTCGAAAAGATCACCCCTGCCGTCACTTGATGGACCGCTAGACAGCGACGAATTGACAGCGAGCCCGTTTTGGTCAGAATGCAGAAACCCCGCTCAAGGACGTATCCTGGAGCGGGGCAACAAGTTCTGAATTATGGGCCTGCGAGGAGTTGAACCTCGGACCTCACGCTTATCAGGCGACCGAAGGGGAGTAAGAAGTCCGGCAAGAAATCGTTAAATCGTTGACGGACAGCGTGATCTGCCGTTGTTCACCCTTCGCTATGCCGGACAATGTCGGGGTCAATCGACAGTTGAATCGACAGCAAGGGGTTGTTCCCCGATCTTTCGGAAATATCAAAACGCGCTTCAAATTCTCCGCAGTCACCACCTCCGCAAAACTGACCCTCATACGTCCCCACCAGATCCACAGTGAGCCGCGTCGCGTCGATTCAGCTTTCCCGACATGATGGCGCTACCGACGCGGGCACACCACGCTCAACTCTCACTACCTGCCAGGAATTCTACTGGCTAACGGTGAACTGATAGCAGTCGCTGTTCAACACCGGGGTCCCCACGTCGTCGATTACCCGAAAATGGATATCGAACTGCGAGCCGACCGGGAACGCGGCAAGATTGCGAAAGAGTTCTGCGCGTCCGGTTCCCCGCGCGTCTGTGACAATGTCTTGCGGCACTGAACCCTTACCGAGGGTCAGCCAATTGGTGCCAGTGCAATCATCGTTTACATTCGTGTCGGTCGCCCGCTGGAGTCGGTAGTGACTATTCGGCTGGAGATCGCGAACCCAGACGTCAAGATTCACGATCCGGTCTGCATCGTTTGGCTGCCGGAACTTCACGAGACCGAAGCCGTTGGGGTCGCCGCGCAGAATGACTTCGAGATTGAAGTTGGGTGTCTCCGGTCCCCATGGCGGTGTGACTATGAGAGCGCTGCTGGTCGGGCTGACGAGCCGCGTCACATCTGAGTCGATGGTCGTGCATGCAGCCAGGACGACGGCGAACGCCACCGTCATTGCGCAGGTGGATAGGTAACGCATCGTGTCTCCGGGTTTGGTGACCTGGAAGATTCTTACCGCGATCACACTGGGTGTCGGGTCCGCGAAAGGTTCGTCGATGCCGGTTGGCAGAATGTAGTCCGCCTCAGAACGGTTCGTCAGAGTCGGGGAAAGGCGCGGCAATAATGGCATTGACGACCGGGGATTGGGCCGATCCTTACAGCCAGTCGCGCGATTTGCCTTCGTCTGAACGGATACATGGAACAACGAAACACGGCGCTGTGAGACCGACATAATGACTCCGGATGCGGGATTAAGGGCTGGTTCTTTCCTTCACCCTTCCCAAACGGAATCGGCGGTCGAACCGGCTCATTCTGCTTGCCGGGCGGACCTGGAGCGCTTATGCTGGGTCGCCGATGCCTAATCGGGAGGAAGGGATCGCATCCGCGTCATACGAGGTCACAGGTCTCTTGCGACAATGGAGCGCAGGGGATGAAAGCCTTCGTGGTAGACTAGGCGAACGCCATTCCTAAAATCCGCAGGTTCCAACTTACTCCAGCTCCGACTGTTACTGACCTTATAAAGAAAGGGCGACTCCGATCGTTCGGAGCCGCCCCTCCTCGGTACATGGATTCCGTTTGGTTCAAACGGACCTTATGGGAAACTCGGAATACTGGGCTGAAAAATCATGCAGAAGCACAATTCATCATAGCCGGACGACGGGAACCCAGCGAACGGAGCGCCAGCTACTAGCTGATGCAGTTTATCGACCATGTTGTTATGACCACCTGCAAAAGCTCGATAAATCCCCGTCGCCTCCAGTATCGTTAGTGGTAGGGATCCTTCGTCGTACTGCCCACCCATCCCGTCGGGGACAACCACAGGAAAAGTTCTGCCAGCACCTGGGATGAATTTCATCGCAATTGCGCCTCCGGGGAGGTCGTAGGCACACAAACCCCTGAGTGGTGACACGTAAAAGGTGCCGATAGACTTGTCCTGGTGCGTGCTACCCCGAATTCCGAAAATAGGATAGATCCGCGTTTTCGAGTACGACCCATCATCCAGGTCCACCGTGGTGAGGCCGAAGTTGTGCCGCCCCGAACCTGTGGGCACTGGCTGATAGACTCCCTTCAGCAGAAGGATGAACGGATCGTTGGGCACACTCCTTCCCTCATCCGTTCCCTCATCCCTTTCCTCGGCGGTCACAAGTCCAGAGGATGAAAGGCGCTGCGCCCTGTTCTCCGTCGGTGACGAGCACGCGGCGGTTAGCAGAGCGGCCAGCCCCGCACCAATCAAAGTTCTTCTTTCAACGTTGGTTGGTTCTTGTCCGCTGCCGGGCTTGCTTTGGTTCGCCGAGGCTTGGTCGGTAATCATAGAGCGTGTCTCCTCGAGTGTGCTGCGCGATCCGATGCCCGGGCGGTGGGAAGGAGAGCCGAGCTCGGCATCTCAGATTCGGGGTGGCGTCAGCGTGAGGCGTCAGAGCGAACTCAAGCAGTCGTGCTGCTCAGGGGCCGTTCCTATCTCAGCTACAGTGGGATGCTCCGGGTTTCTCCGCAATGCTGAAAATTGCTTAACCGGACCCGTAGTGAAACGTGGCGCAACGGTGCGGTGGCGTACCGCGACCTAGAGTGACGCATCCATCGGAGAGCGTCGCGCAGAATCGACATCCTGAACGCTCGGGAGTCCCGGTCAAGCGGTGGAAGAGTCCCGCTGACGGTGATGACGGTCTACCAACAGGCCGATCAGAGAACGATGAGGAACGCGCTTTCGAGTCGTGAGCGGAAGCGTACTGCCGTCTCGTGCTAGTGCGAACCGACAGTGGGACCCGACAGTAGACCCGTTCTTCGGGTCAACAGCAAAAATCCCGCATCAGCGTAAGCCAATGCGGGATAATTAGTTCAAGTTGATGGGCCTGGGTAGAGTTGAACTACCGACCTCACGCTTATCAGGCGACCGAAGTGGAGAAAGAAGTCCGGCAAGAAATCTGTAATACGTTGACGGACAGGGTGATCTGCCGTTGTTTACCCCTCGCGATGCCGGATAATGTCGGGATCAACCGACAGCGGAATCGACAGCAGAAAGTCTGCTTGTTGTGTCATCCTACGGTGTTCAGTACCCCTGGGGGCGCTCTCCGACAACGCCAAGTGACTGCTCGAGCGCCATTCCAGCACTGGCGATCGTACCCTCGTCAAACAGGCGACCAATCAAAGTGACACCGTGCGGAACTCGCCGCGGCGGCGAGAACCTCGGAAGTGGATGAGCAGGATCTGGCGCCCAATCGCTGCGCGCCTCCGACACGTGCACGAACCCCGTCCGGAGCGTCAACGACGGATGCCCCGTGTTGTTGGAAATCACGAGCATCTCATCGCGTAACGACGGTACCATCAGGAGATCCACCTGCGACATGACGCGCGCCATCTCGCGCGCCACCTTTCGGCGGAATCGATCGGCCTGAACGAAATCCACCGCCGAGAGAAATCGCGCTTCGCGGAACAAATTCGGCCACGCGTCCGGCGTTTGCACGCGGAGCTCGTTTGCCTTGCCGCTCAGCGTCAGCTCCTCGAACGCAGCTGCGGCTTCGGCGAAGAGGACGACGTTCAACGAGTCGTACGGCCAATCGGGAATCGAAACCGGAGTCGGGATCATGCCGACTTTTCGCGCGGCCTCCAATGTTGCACGATCGACATCAGTGGCAGGACTCTCCTCCATCCACTTGGGAAGGTACCCGATCCGCAACCCGGGGACTGAAGCGCTAGCATCGAAGTCGAGCGAGCTGGCGACGCTCGACACGTCGCCAACATCAGGACCTGAAAGCGCCTGCAATACGAGCATCGAGTCTTCCACGCTACGCGCCATCGGGCCGAGCTTGTCGTACGACCAGCACAGCGTCATCGCGCCCGTGCGTGGCACCCTGCCGTAAGTCGGACGCAACCCGGTAATGCCGCATCGCATGCTGGGACTCACAATGCTGCCCTGCGTCTCGCTGCCGATGGCGAAACCAACGAGGCCTGCCGCAGTCGCGGCGCCAGGACCAGCGCTCGATCCGGACGCACCTTCTTCGAGCAGCCATGGATTCATCGTTTGGCCGCCAAACCATATGTCGTTGAGAGCGAGCGCCCCGAGGCTCAGCTTGGCGACGAGCACGGCGCCGACATCGCGAAGGCGCCGCACGACAGTCGAATCCACGGAGGGGACGCGATTCCGGAATGGCTCGGCACCGTAGGTGGTGGGAATGCCAGCAGTGTCGAGAAGATCTTTGCCGCCCCACGGAATTCCGTGCAGCGGTCCTCGATACTTCCCTGCGGCAATCTCCGCGTCCGCACGCCGAGCCTGCTCGAGTGCCAGGTCGGGCGTGAGTGTGATGACGCAACGCAGCTGGGAATCGAAGCGCTTGAGCCGGTCGAGATATATGTGCGTTAGCCGCTCGGAGGTGAGCTTGCGCGTTTCGATCCAGCGGGAGAGCTGAGTGACGGGCGCGAACGCGATGTCGACGTCGCTCGTTGGGAGCGGACCCGGATCTGTCGCGCCGCGGACAAACCGATCTCTCCCCGGACGGATGGCCTCTCCCGGCAAAAGCGGGTTCCATCGCGTTGCCGGAGCGAGATCCGGCTCGAGCGCGACTTTCCGCGGACCAGCGCGACGCTCGAGCAGCGGTGCCATCGTCGCGCGCCAGGTCGCGGCCGCCATTCTGCGCTCAGAGCTCGTCATCTGGACCTGCGCGAGCTTTTCCGCTTCGGCGAATGTCATCGTGGACACTTCAGGTCCTACGGCGTTCGCGGTTCCGAAAGTTGGTGGAGCGCCAGCGGGGAGATCACCAGTGTGCGGAGTGCCAGCCGGCGTGCCGGAGACAGGGCTGACCTGTTGACTCTGTCCTCGACACGCCGCCGCTGCGCCAAGAAGGCCGAGTGGGGCACGGATCAGGAATTGTCGGCGCGTATTCATGATGCTTTCGATTGAAGTTGGTGCATTGGTTAACCCAAAGGAAAAAGCACGCGAGGGCAGCCACTACACCACGGCGTTCCGGGCGATGACCTCGCGATAGAACGCGGCGCTCAACTTGGGCACGCGACGCTGCGTGGCGTAGTCCACGTAGTGGAGGCCGAAGCGGTTCCCGTAACCGTCGGCCCACTCGAAGTTGTCCATCAGGCTCCAGAGGAAGTAGCCCTTCACGGGCACGCCGTCGGACACGGCGCGCTGGAGCTGACTGAGATAATTGCGCAGGTACATGATGCGGTCGGTGTCGTACACCTGCCCGTCCGCGGCGGGGACATCCGACGACGAGGTGCCGTTCTCGGTGATGTAGATCTCCTTCACGTTCCAGAGTTTCGCGACATGGTGCGGTCCCCAGTACAACACCTCGGGTCCCATGAACAGCCACGGCGACACCATGTGCGGATACGACGGCGGATTCGGAACGATGGCGAAACCGCTGGGCGACGCGTCGGCGCGGATGAACGTCGGCTGGTAGATGTTGGTGCCGACGAAATCCATAGGTGTTGAGATCGTCTTGAGATCCTCCGGCGTGAAGTGCGGTGCGTCGGCGCCGATGCGCGCGAGGTACGCGTCGGTGTACTTCCCCTCCATGATGACGGTGAGGTACTGGGCGTTCATCTCGCGCGTCGCGCGCTCTGCCGCCTGGATGTGGTCGGGCGTCTCGATCACGGGCACGCCCACCACCAGGTTTTCTGCGATGCCGACCCTGGTGCCCGGCTTGCCTCTGGCGCGGATGGCCTGCACCGCGAGCCCGTGTCCCAGCACACCGTTGTGGCGGGCCTGGTAGAAACGCGCCTTCGGTAGCTTGAGTCCGGGTGCGTGGATGCCGATGCCGTAGCCCAGCTCCATGAAAGCGCCGAACTCGTTGATGGTGAAGATGTGCTTCACGCGATCGGTGAGATGCTCGGCCACGTAGCCCGCGTAGTTGCCGAACGCCTGCGCAGTGTCGCGCGATTCCCATCCGCCGACACGATCCTGGAGCGCCTGCGGCAGGTCCCAGTGGTAGAGGGTGGCGAAGGGTTCGATGCCGTTGGCGAGTAGCTCGTCGACGAGGCGATTGTAGAAGTCGAGCCCTTTGGGGTTGGGCGCGCCGCTGCCTTGCGGAAAGACGCGCGGCCAGGCGATAGAAAATCGGTATGCCTTGACCCCGAGCGCTTTCATGAGCTGGACGTCGCCCTTGTAGCGATGGTAGTGATCGTCGGCGACGTCACCGGTCGCGTTGTTGGCGACCTTGCCGGGCGTGTGGGAGAACGTGTCCCAGATGGACGGCATGCGTCCGTCTTCGGCGGCGGCGCCCTCGACTTGATAGGACGCGGTTGCGGTGCCCCAGAGGAAGCCGGTCGGGAACGAGCGCGCTGGCAGAGTCTGGAGCGTCGCTGCCTGGGCGCCCTTGGCCGCCTGCGCGGCGAGGGGAACGGTCGAGGCGCCGAGTGCGGCGGCGCCGGCGAGTTTGGCGAACGTGCGGCGGGAGAGCTGGTCAGTCATTGGGATTGCCTCGCGGCTGAGCAGGGCGTTTTCGGAAGCGAGCGATGGATGAGCAAACGTGAAGATCAGGCCGGCCAATCGCAATGCGTCCGCAGCCTCTCGCGCTGCCAGCGGCAACTCCTCGTTAGGCGGCCGCAGCCGGGGCATCAGTCCAAACATTGTTGGACCGCGAGCAGATTCTTCCGGGCATCGGGCCGATCCTGTGAGGAGGTGGCGCGAACATACCGGGTGGATTGCGCGCGCAGGAGCGCGCGCGCCCAAGTCCGCAAGAAATGTCAAATCACAAGAAAACCCCGCAAGCGCCGAAGCGCTCACGGGGCAATAGTCTGAAATTCATGGGCCTGGGTAGAGTTGAACTACCGACCTCACGCTTATCAGGGAGCTTCATAAGAACATGAAATAGGCTCAGAAGTTCTTACTCGCCTGCCGTTCACGAACATCCTGCTCAGCATGTCGCGCATTTGAGAGCATCTTAAGCACTTCCGCGAACACTTTGCGCATCTGAATGGACACCACAACGGACACCAAGAAGTCAGCCCTCGCGAATTGCCGGAGGGATCTGAGCAACCTCTCTCTCGCGCTCAGCGAGTAGCTTGGTCGTGAAGCGCTGGCCCTCCGAAAGCCGTTCTACCTCAATCGCAATCGCATCGACGGCCTGCTGGAGTTGCCCGAGTCCATCGTGGATCTCTTTTAGGCCCGCCTGTGGGACAGCCGTTCCGCTCCCTCGTCGCATGTACATCTTGAGAAGACTGTACAAGCTGCCACAAACGATGGCAACGATAACAATGGTTGTGACAGCGGGAACCCACAAGTCTGGCGACATAAGCACCCTCCCAATCAACACTACGGCAGCGTGAGAGCGAAAGTG
>JBGQIT010000100.1:0-8440 GCA_041498575.1 Gemmatimonadaceae bacterium | reverse complement strand
TCGATTCCATCAACGTAGATCTTCGGATAGCTGGAACCGAATGAGCTGGTTCCGCGAATGCTCCCGTAATGCGCGACCAGCGATGTCGGAGCGCTCTGCCAGACCCAGAGCCCGGGCACGAGGTCGCTCAATGCCTGCGAGAGATTGCCTCCGGCGTAGCGCGAGAGCTGAGCGCCGCTCACGGTGTTCATCGCGACGGTGAGACTGCGGGCAGGAGCCTCGATCGCGTTTCCCGTCACGACAACGCGGTCGAGAACGCGCGGCACATGCTGGGGTTGGTCGTTGCCCGGTGTGTCCGAAGGCGTGAGCACGACGTGCTCACCCCCAGCGGCAACGGGGAGGACCGGCGTTCCGCGCAGCAACAATCCCAGCGCCGCGCCGAGCGGAATTGTATCGAACGCGGCGCAGACTCTACTGTCGAGGGGGATTGCTTCCGAAGCGTAGGAGAGCCGGATGCGCGCGTCCGCCGAGACGCGATCCAGCGCGTCACGCAGCGAAATGTCACGCACGTGGAGAGAGACACGCCGGTCGAGTGGCGCGTTCCACGCCGGCAGCGAAGCCAGCAGCGCGCTCGATAAAGCGCACGACTGGGCGCGCCCGGGCGACGCGACCAATGACAACGCCGTAACGAGTAGAACGATCGTGCATCGACTGCGCGATCGCCTACCGGTTACGAGGCGATTGGCGCTAGGGGCGAGCCCCAGACGGAGCTGCCCGATGAAGAATCGCGACGTTTCCCTGCCGCTCGATGCGGGCACCGAGCGAAAGAGCGATGACATTGAGAACTCGGTCAACCGGCTCACCAGAAAAAGATGCGGTCAGGTGAAGATTCGCAAGCGATGAATCCGCCACCCTCAGCCTTACTCCATACCAGCGGTAAAGTTCTGCTCCTACAAGAATGAGCGGTGCGTCGCGGAAGACAAGGCGCCCCTGGATCCAGGCCAGGTCGTCGTCGGAAACAGCCGCTCTTTCCACGACCACTATCCCCTTCATGTCTACGGTGGCGCGATCGCGCGCGTTGAGAACCTCGGAGCCGTCCGGATCGTGGTCCGCGGGTCCGAGGGCCACAGACCCAGAGTCCACGACCACGCGGGTTCCGGCACTGTCGTCGCTCTCGACGGCGAAGGCGGTTCCGACATCCTGTATGCTGAACCTTCCGGCCTTGACGGTGAATGGATGTGCCGCGTCGTGCACCACGCTGAAGTAGGCGACCCCGTCGAGGCTCACCAGGCGATTCCCGTCCTGATCTCCGAAAAAGACCACGAGCCGGCTCGTGGGACCGAGGAGAACCTTGGTTCCATCCTTCAGCACGAGCTGACGACGCTCACCGACCGAAGTGGCGAATGTCTGACCGGCGGCATCACCGCGCGAGTCGCGGACACTCTGCCACAGCATCGTCCCCCCGATGATGACGATCGCCGCGGCTGCGATCCTTAGCAACGCTACGAAGCTCCGGTCAGTCCCGGTCTTCGTTATGCGCGGGGCAAACGGAATCACCTTCGAATCGTCGAAGCGCGATTTCACATTCTCGAGCGCACTGTCTACATCGACTTCCAATGATTCTTCACGTGCTACGTTTGCGAGGACAGACTCCAGTAGCCGTACGATCTCGACACGATGGGGATCAGCTTCCACCCAGCGCTCTGTCGCCTCGGCCTCAGCGGAACCGGCTTCACCCGTGAGGTAGCGTGCGATACGTTCCCAATCATCTGGGGTGATGTTCGAGGAACCCTCGTGCCGTTTCGACATATTCATTAATAAGATAGACACCTGTACCCGGACGCTACCCTACTTGGATACGAATAACGCGAGCGAGCGAGATCTGCAGGAGCGAATCCGGGCTGGAGATGAGGGCGCTTTCGATTCTGTGTTTCGCACGCACTACCCGCACCTTGTGCGAATGGCAGAATCGGTCGTTCGGGAGCGCGCATTGGCCGAGGAGATTGCGCAGGAGGTGATGCTCGAGCTGTGGCGCCGCCGCGAGTCGCTGAAAGTGGAGCAAACCTTTCGCGCCTATCTCATTCGGTCAACCCGCAATCGGGCGCTCAACCACATTCGGCACCAGCGAATAGTCGAGCGCGAAGCTGCCTCCGCCGCTGTCGATCCTCCCAGCTCGCCATCCGCAGAAGAGGAGATCCTCGGTGTCGAGCTGGAGCGCGCGGTGCGCGAGGCGATAGATGGACTGCCCGATAAATGCCGCGAAGTCTTTCACCTCAGCCGCGAGCAGGGGCTCAAGTATGTCGAGATCGCCAGCGCGCTCGAGATCTCCGTCAAGACGGTGGAGAAACGCATGGGGCAGGCGCTTGCGGAGCTGCGCGAGCGCTTGGCGCCCTGGTTGCCGAGGCGGGCGGGGGAAACGGGGAGGAAAACCCCGGTATAGGGTATCCGCGAGCTAAAGTGTCCCTCCTGTCAGAAGCAGTTGCGCGTGGGTCGGAAGACGCGCAGTCCAACTTTCGGAGGCACTCTATGCCCAGTCCACTTAAAATCCTTTTCATAGCCGGCGCAGGTGCGGTCATGGCCGCATGCGCTACCGATAATGCCACTTCGCCGGTTGCCTCATCACAGGCGGCCGCAGCTCTTATCTCGGCTCCTCTCAGCTTCGGCGTGACCAACAGCAGCTTCGTTGGAAGCTCGGCGCCAACCAATGGCTTTGTGCCAATGGGACTTAGCTCCGGCGAAAGCCACGACGACCATGGCCCCGGCTGGGGCGGATTCATGGGCGGCGGCATCGGGGAAGCCTTCATCGGGGGACTTGGTTTTGGGCCGGGAATCGGTAGAGGCCCGTTCGAGAATTTCGGCAGACGTGATGACGACGATGCCGACAGTGAGGAGTCCGACTCGTTCAACCACTCCGACAACTGCGTGTTTTCGACGACCACGAATCGGGTCGAATGCCCGACCAACACCCATGACGGGCTCACCATAAACCGCTCGTTCTCGTTCCTGGATGCGTCGGGCGCGGTTCAGCAGTCATTTGTCAGCGGCACAACCAACACCGTCAACGTCAAGAAGAGTGTAAACGGCACCATCACTCACCATGAGACGGTCACCAGCACGGTCAACGGCTCGAGTGACCTGACTGTGGCCGGCCTCGCAACGGGCAGCACTCAGCGCACCGTGAACGGGAAATCGGCTGGAACGGATGCGACGACGGGCACCCGAGACGGTGTGGCTTTCACGGCACAGCGATCGGCGGGAGACACTATAACGGCCCTTGTGATACCGATTCAACCGGACCACCCGACCTTTCCTACGGCCGGCACAATCGTTCGCTCGATGACCGCCACGGTCACAGTGGGCGGCGGAACCCCTTCGACGTCATCGAGGCGGGAAGTCATCACGTTCGATGGATCGGCGACCGCCAAGGTTGTCATCACTCACGACGGAGTCACCAAGAACTGCACGAAGCCGCTGCCGCACGGCCGGCTGACGTGCGCGTAGTGAAGTAAATACGGGTTCGTAGGCGCACCCAGCGCGAATCCGTAGTGCACCCCCAGTCCGGTCCAACCTCGCACGGGGCCGGCTGGGGGTGTTTCGCTTGGCTGGCCCAACGTGCCGATCACGGACCGTCGCGTACTGCAACTGAACGGGTGCAAGAGGTCAGTAGCGTAGTTCCTAGTGATTAGTTCACGACGCCCGGACTTACCTCAGCGGCATTAAGGGCACAGGCAGTTGCTTGTGCTTTGATCGGCGGTAGAAAAGTCTGGGCGTAGTGAACTATCGAACTGTTATCTCTGCCACTGACCGCTGGCACCCATTCAGTTGCATCTCTTTAGGTGCAGTATTTGGTCAGGTTCCTGAACGAAACCTTACGCGGAGCGGGTCTCATCAGATTTTGCGATCCGCTTGGCTTTCTCGCATAAGCCGCGGAGCTCGGACTGCGAGAGGTCTTCCCAGTGCGCTGGAATCGGAATCAGCCGTCGCTTCTCGTGGAGCGACTCGAAGGTCAGCCAACCTCTGCCGTAACCGTCCGAAAGAACGATACGGCGTTGGCTGCTGGTGCGTCGGTCCGTCCCGCTTCGACGCTCAGTCCCGCCCCAGGCGAAATACTGCGGACGTCGCCGCTCCGCCGTATTCATCCGCCGCTCGACCTTGGTCGGCTGCGAGTCCCAGACCTGCCAGTAGGAGCCGTCTCTATCTACGAAAGTCCGATATGACATTATCTATTACCTCACGCGGCTGCCTCACGCGTCCGCTCTAGAATAGTTGCAGGAAAGATACCACTTTCCGGCACCCGGAAATCAATCTAAATATATGTTTGCCAAGGGCTTATGCCCTTGGTATTCTACCTGCCGAAGTCCGCCAAAGTTTCACTCATGACATCGATCATGGCCTTCGCGGTCCAGCGGTCCCTGCCATTGTAGAGGAAAGAAAAAGCCAGGACCTCACCATTTACCGCCGTGACGTACCCGGCCAGCGCAATTACGTCGTTGGTGGTGCCCGTCTTGGCGTGGAGATTTCCTTCGGCGGGGGTATTCCGCATCCGGCGCCTGAGGAGCTCTGAGTCGCCAGCCACGGGAAGTGATGAGTGGAGCCACGGACCCCACGGCGCGCGGTGGGCGTAGCCCAGCAGTTGGACCTGCGCGCGGGGGGTCACGCGATCGAGGGTCGAGAGGCCGCTGCCGTCGGCAAAGATGAGTCTGCTGGTATCCACACCTATTTTGCTAGCGAAAAACGTGTCGAGCACGGAGCTGGCGTTTGCCACCGTTCCCACCGCGTCCCTTTGTGGGCCGCGCGCCGCGTTCCTGAATAGCAATTCGGCGTAATGGTTGATGCTCTCGCGGTTCATCGCCGCGATCATGCTGGCGAGGGGAGGAGAAAGCAGGCTCGCGACTTTGGTCGCAGTGGGAGGAGTTCTCCCCAGGCGGATCCCTCCGTCGACCTTGACCCCCCGCGCGATGAGCGCGTTCAGGAACGCTCCGGTGGCGAAGCTCGCCGGATCTTCGACGATGTAGACGTATCTTCGCGTGCTGGTGCGGGCGCCGATCGAGCCACGGGCCACGATCGTTCCATCACCCTGCTTTCGGAAAGAGAGTCGCGCTCCGCCCCCCGCGACGGTGCGAACATTGGCGACGAGCGGAATCGCGCTGGTGGAAGGCTCGAGCACGACCGTTGCCGGCTTGCCCGCGGAGGTGGGCGTCACCGCGACGACAACGACATTCTCATTCAGGGACAGCGCCGACACCCGAGCGGCGTATGATGACTGCAAGTAGCGCGTGAGCCATCCCTCCGGAACTTTCTGGTCGTCGAACGCCGTCGCGTCCCCGATGACGCTACCGGTTACGTGCCTGATCCCGTTTGACGCGACCAGATCGGCGAGACGATTCATCGGCGCTGACGGGCCCCCCGGAAGAAACTTTCCGGAAAGGGCGGGATCGCCATCGCCCCGGAGGTAAAGATTCCCGATCATCGTTCCATCGGGACCGACCGGCGCATCGCGCAGCGCGTCAGTGCTGAACTGATAGTTCGGACCGAACCGTTCGAACGCAATCGCGCTCGTCAACAGCTTCATCGTCGAAGCGGGGAGCATCTGCTCTCCCGCGTTGTACGCGTACAGCGTGTCCCCCTGCGTGAGCGACACCACCATGGCGCCCCACATTCCGCTGCGAGTGCGTCCGGTGAGTCCGCCAAGCGTCGCGGCCAGGTCGGCAGAACTGCGTAGAGTGCTGTAGCGGACGACGGGCACGGCGGGCGGCCTGTTACGGCGAGGTCTCCGCACCCGGCGTCTGGTCGTGCTTCTCTGTTGGGTCTGCGATTCGAGAATGGTTGGAGTGGCGGCGCAGGCGGTGAGCGCTACCAGGATCGCGATTCGAATTCTGCGAGAGAACATCTTCAGCGGTTGAGCGTTTGAAAACTGATTTCGGGAAAACGGAGTGAAACGCCCTCACTTGGCGAGAACGGTGCCAGACTCCGACACACGCGCGCTTAGGATGAGAGCGTGCTGTTCGCTTGGAATATACCCTGGGTTTGCGTATTTTCTCCGAACGACACCTGCACCCACCGAGGAAGAGGACACCGATGGCTGAGCGGCCGCATAATTTCCTGCGTGAAGGCGTGATCACCGGTTTCATCGGCGCGACTGCGATTGCGGCGTGGTTCCTCATCGTCGATACCATCGGCGGACGTCCGTTCTACACTCCGATATTCCTCGGCAAGGGCGTCGTCAGCGTGCTTGGCAAGAACATGATGGGCGACACTGCGTTCACACAGGTGCTCGGCTACACGATCTTCCACTACGCGGCGTTCTTCATCGTGGGGATCGTTCTGACCGTGATCGTGCACCAGGCGGAGCGTACGCCGGGAATACTGGCCGGCCTGCTGGTGGCGATCGTGATCATGACGCTGGGGTTCTACATGATCGCGGCGGCTTTTGCGCAATCCGCGCTCGGGGGGATCGCGTGGGTTCAGATCTTTGTCGCCAATCTCGTGGCCGCGGTGCTGATGCTCGGCTATTTGTGGCGCAAACACCCCAAACTGGATCATCAACTGAAGCGGGCGCTCGAAGGAACCGACGACGACTAGGCTGTCGACGCCTTCCAGTCCACCTGAGCGCCCGCGGTCGAGTCTTCGCCGCGGGCGTTCCATTTGAAGAACACCACCGTCATGATGATGATGAAGATGATCCCGCCCGGGATCCACATGATGAGCGCGCCGAGGAGCTGATCCTCGAGCGGAGAAAGCGGCAGCACCCGTGGCGTCCCGCTATATGCCGGATAGAGCACGTGGTCAGCCATTGCGATGTAGATGGCGACGATCGACATCGGAATGCTCAGCAGGAAGCTGTAGAGCATCTGCCCCGGATAGGCAAGCCGCGGAAATTCCGGAAGCTGGCTCATGAGGGGCCACCACATCAGAACCGCGGCGGCCATGAACATCAAATGCTCGAGAATGTGCAGATTGTGATTTGCCATCGCCGCGTTGTAGAACGGCGGCAGATGCCACACTGCTATCACAAGGGTGAAGACGACAAAGCAGATAGGGGCCCGCGTGAAGAATCGCGCGAGCGGCGCGATGCGTGGCCGCGACAGCACAGGCCGCAACATCCATCCGGGCACTCCGGCGAGCAGAAGCGGCGGCACCGCCAGGGTGAGCAGGAGGTGCTGCACCATATGCGCGCTGAAGAGATAGTCATCGCTTAGATCGTGTATCGGGCCGTTCAGCGACGCGAACATCAGGAGCAGGCCGGAGAAGAAGAAAAGCTTCTGGGCGCGGGTCGGCTGCGCCCTGAGTTTTCTGGAAGCCCAGATGTAGAGCGCGCCGAGAGCTGCGATGCCGATGACTGTACTCGGGTGAATCGACCATCGCCACCAGCTGAGATTGGCGATGGGATGCAGCAGCGCCAGGAACAACATGCTACATGACTTTGATGTAGAGATGTCCGAAGAGGAACATCAGAGCCAGCAGCGTCAGGGCGGCGATCAGAAGCGGGCCGGTGAAGAGCACCCGGAAAATCCTGGCGTCGTACTTGAGATGCATGTAGAACATGACGACGATCGTGAACTTGAGCGCGGACAGGATCAGTAAGGTGGGGATGAATCCGCGTCCCGCGACGAACGACGGGATGTAGTAGGCCCAGACCTCACCGACCGTGATCAGCGTGAGAATGAGAGCGACCTTCCAATAGGTGGACCAAGTCGGATGCGCGTGTTCCTCTTCCGCGTGCGGGGCGTGCGCGTCTGCTTCGGCCGAATCCGGAAGATTGGTCATGCTGGCGTGTGTGTCCATCATTCCTGCCGGTTACTTGATGAGATAAACGAGAGTGAAGATCACGATCCAGATGACATCGACGAAGTGCCAGTACAGCGCGGCGATGTCAACGAGTAGTGAATCGCGGGAGCCCAGACCCCGCCGGTAGTCGATCGCGAGCAGTGTTACCAGCCATAGCACACCCGCCGTTACGTGCGCGCCGTGAAAGCCGGTGAGTGTGAAGAACGACGATCCGAACAGGTTGGTGCGAATGGTGAGTCCTTCATGCACGAACGAGGTAAACTCGAACGCCTGGAATCCGAGGAACGTCGTACCGGCGACCGCCGTCATCCAGAGCCACAGCTTGGAATTGCCGAGTATCCGCTCACCCCGGTTGCGCTTTGGCTTCTCTTTGTTCTGCACCGCAGCCAGAGCGAGCACCATGAACAGCGACGACATCAGCAGCACGAACGTCGACGCCGAGGTCACCGGAATGTTGAGGATCGGCTTGAGGACGTGGCCAGTGGTCGGATCCGTCCACGTCTCGTGCGGGAATGGGCCGACTACGCTCCGTCCCTTGTAGATCAGGTACGTCGATATCAACGAGGTGAAGAGCATGCACTCCGAGCCGATGAAGGCCCAGATCGCAATCTTCCGACTGTCGATACCCAGCGTCGTGTAGTGGTGCGGTGCGGCCGCGCTCGTGTGCGTTACGGTTGCGCTCATTGTCTAGTGGTGCTCCGGCTCGAGCGGG
>JBGQIT010000099.1:0-8463 GCA_041498575.1 Gemmatimonadaceae bacterium | reverse complement strand
TTTTCAACGAAGACCGTCGTGTCCTGCGCGTCGCCCGGGTACCAGGGATCGTCGAACTCTTCCGTCGTGACGATTCGCTTCGGACGCACGATCTCACGATAGACGCCGCCCATCCCCATTTCCTTTCCGTCTTTTCCGCGCCACACATAGCGATACTTGCCGCCCACCCTGAGATCGACTTCGCAGATGGCGAACGACCAGTTTCCGAATACTCCTAGCCAGCGCTTGAGCAGCTCAGGCTTGGTCCAGGCATCGAAGACCAGATTGCGCGGGGCATCGAAGACCCGGGTCATCGCGATCTCCCGGTCCGACGGGGTGGTGACCTGCAACTTTCCAACGGTCTTCTTTCCAGGTTCCTTCACAGCGTTTTTCATTGGGGATCTCCTCTATCGTCCGGTAGACCTACGTTTTTTCTGTTTGGTCTTCAACTCCTTGAGTAGAGCGTCGAGGCGCTGGTAGTTACCCTCCCAGAACTCGCGATAACGCTCCAGCCACTCGGTTGCCTCCCCGAGCGGCTTTGCCTCCAGCTGTCGCGGGCGCCGCTGCGCGTCGCGGCCACGCGAGATCAGGCCAGCGCGCTCCAGCACCTTGAGGTGCTTTGAGATCGCGGGCTGGGTCATCGCGAACGGCTCGGCCAGCTCCGTTACCGACAACTGACCCGTCGCGAGCCGGCTGAGGATGGCGCGCCGGGTCGGATCGGCGAGCGCCGCAAACGTAGCGTTCAGATGTCTATCCGCAACCCCTGTGGCTACCATTCATAACCTCCTCGTTGTATAACCAATAGGTAATGAAAGGTCATAAGTCAAGCCCCGCGGCCAAATCGTACGCGCGCAATGGACCCGAGGGCGTGCACTCGGGAGCAACGCCCGCATTCGAAGCGTATGCGGTTAAAGATCTCTACGGGAGAGGCGGGGTGTCCTCGTAGGCAGCGTCTCGCGTAGCAAGAGACTCGCGCCGATAAACAGAGATCCAGAGCGACACTCGAAGCGAGCGAGGCTCGATGCGTGTAAGCGAGCTAGCTGCCGAAGAGGATACCCCGCCTCGACCCATACTGAGATGCGGAGGAAACGCACACACTGAGAACTATGCGGACTTGAGCGCCTGTCCGACCTGGGTCAGTGACTGCCGCGCGTCCCCGAACAACATTCGCGTGTTGTCGTTATAAAAGAGCGCGTTCTCGATTCCGGCGAAGCCGTGTCCCATGCTGCGCTTGAGGACGATGACGTTGCGCGCGCGATCTACATCCAGAATCGGCATCCCGTAAATCGGGCTCGAGGGATCGTCGCGCGCAGCCGGGTTCACCACGTCGTTCGCGCCCACTACGAGCACAACGTCTGTCTGGGGGAATTCGCCGTTCACCTGGTCCATCTCGAGGAGCTGATCGTACGGCACGTTCGCCTCGGCGAGGAGAACGTTCATGTGTCCGGGCATGCGGCCCGCGACCGGATGAATGGCATACTTCACGTCGACGCCGCGCTTCTCGAGGTCGGTGGCTAGCTCCCTCACCGTATGCTGCGCTTCGGCGACCGCCAGACCGTATCCCGGCACGATCACAACGCTTCTGGCGTAGGCGAGTGCGATCGCTGTGTCCTCAGGGGTCGTCTGTCTCACCGTGCGACCGACGGCGCTGGAGGTCGCGGCTGTATCATTGGTCGCCGCCCCGAACGCGCCGAAGAGAACGTTGCCCACTGAACGATTCATCGCCCTGCTCATGAGCAGAGTGAGTAGCGTACCTGACGCCCCGACGAGAACTCCGGCCACCACCAGCATCTGATTATGCAGCACAAATCCGGTAAGAGCCGCGGCGAGCCCGGTGAGAGAGTTCAGGATCGAGATCACGACCGGCATGTCTCCGCCGCCGATCGGCAGCACGAACATCGCGCCGAGCACCAGCGCCGCTCCGAAGAGCGCCCAGAGCGCGCTCGAGCTACCACCGCCGACGACGACAAACCCGCCGAGCGCCAGCACGGAGAGCAGAATGAGCGCGTTGATAGCGCGCTGAAGCGGAAACTGGAGCGGCCTGCCGGGAAGAAGCTCCTGGAGCTTTCCAAAGGCGACGATGCTTCCCGTGAACGAGATCGCGCCGATGGCGGTGCCGAGAACGATCGATGTCGCCTCACCCATTCCGATCGACTCGCCCGCCCGAGTGAGCCGGAGAAACTCGGCCACCGACACCAACGCCGCCGTCGCTCCGCCCATGCCGTTGAAGAGCGCGACCATTTGCGGCATCGCGGTCATCTGAACGGTCCTGGCAAAGTAGATCCCGATCCCTGCGCCGATCAGAGTTCCGATCGCGATCGTCCAGAACGAAACGATTTGCCTGTCGAGCAGTGTAACGCCCAGCGCCAGCGCCATTCCGATCGCGGCGAGACGGTTGCCGGATCGTGCCGTTGAGGGCGAGCTCAGGTGCTTGAGGCCGAAGATGAACAGAACTGCGGCAACTATGTAACTCACGGCTATGACGGAGCCCCGGACATCAAGCATCCTTCTTCTCTCCCGGTACGGTCTGGCGCTTCTTGAACATCTCGAGCATCCGATCGGTCACCACGAACCCACCGAAGACATTCGCCGCGCCGAACACGACGGCAATGAATCCCAGCGCGTGCAGCAGCAGGGTGTCGGCTGAGCCCGCGACGAGGAACGCCCCCAGCACCACGATGCCGTGGATCGCGTTCGTACCCGACATGAGGGGCGTGTGCAACACCGAAGGGACCCGGCTGATCACCTCGAAGCCCACGAAGATCGCCATGATGAAGACGTAAATCCCGAGAATCAGCTCCTGGCTCACCTGGCGGACCCCACGGTGGAGGGTTTGAGCGGCGGCATGCCAAGCCGCTTGCGTGTCGGCTCGTGCCGGACTTCGCCGTTGGCGGTGACGGTGACGGCGTCGATGATGTCGTCGCTGAAGTTGAGATTGAGCTCGCCCTTCGGGGCGAGCAACATCACCAAGGCAGAGATGTTCTTCGCGTACATCTGGCTGGCGTGATAAGCGAGATCGCTCGAGATGTGGAGCGGCGCGATGATCGTGACGTCGTGCCTCACAACCGTTTCGCCCGGCACGCTAAGCTCGCAGTTGCCTCCCTGTTCGCCGGCGAGGTCGACGATCACCGAACCGGGGCGCATTGCTTTGACTGTCTCCGCGCTTACCAGAACCGGCGCCGGCTTTCCCGGCACGAGCGCTGTGGTGATGATCACGTCCGCCTGCAACGCGCGGTTGTGGATCAGCTCCTTCTCGCGCCGAATGTGCTGCTCGCTCAGCTCCCGAGCGTACCCGCCGGCGTCCTGAGCGTCTTCCACATGCACGTCGAGCTCGACGAAGGTCGCGCCCAGGCTCTGCACCTGCTCCTTGACGACGGGCCGGGTGTCGAACGCCTCGACGACGGCACCGATGCGCCGCGCTGTCGCGATGGCCTGTAGCCCGGCCACGCCGGCGCCGATAACGAGCACACGCGCGGGACGCACGGTTCCCGCCGCGGTCATGAGCATGGGAAAGAACTTCTGAAGAGCGTTGGCCGCCAGCAGGACCGCTTTGTAACCGGCAACGGTGCTTTGTGAAGACAGTGCATCCATCATCTGAGCGCGAGTTGTCCGCGGAACAAGCTCCATACTGCACGCTACGATCTTGCGCTCAGCCAGCTGCTGAAAGAGCGCCGGATCACCAGACGGCTGTAACAACCCGATGAGAACCGTGCCTTCCGTGAGCATGTCCAGCTCGGCCTCGCCGCTGGATTCTTCGCGCCCGGGACGCTGGACCTTCAGAATCATTGGGGCCGTCGAATAGATCTCCCGGGCTGTATCGGCGACTGCGCAGCCTACGGCGCGATAGGCGTCGTCTGTAAAACCGGCGCGCAGTCCGGCGTCGCGCTCAATGACGACCCGATGACCGGCGCGCGTGAGCTGCGACACCACTTCCGGCACGAGCGCGACACGCCTTTCACCGCTCGCAGTCTCTCGGGGGACGCCGATCAGCATTCCGTAGCGTTATTGGCCGTCATGTTATGCGCCATAAGATAAGCGCTCCCGATAGCTCGTGTTTATATTCGCTCAATGCCCCGCCAACTTCACTGGAAAGAGCTGACAGGCGGTATAGTTGCGGCAGCCGTGATCGCGGCGCTGACCATCGCGGTTCTGCTTTTCGCGCGCGTGGGCGGGCTTCACGGCAAGAAAGTGACCTTGTACGTCGTGACGGGCGAGGCGCCCGGTGTCCTCGCCGGTACCGATGTCTGGCTTGCCGGCAAAAAGGAGGGGGAGGTCAAGGATATCTCCTTCCGTCCCGCCACGGTCCCGGAATTGGAGCGGATTCTGATCAGGACGGAGTTCCTGAAGGAGGCGCTCCCGAGCGTGCGGCGGGATTCGTACGCGCGGATAAAATCGGGCGGCGGGAGTCTGATCGGAGCTCCCGTCGTGTACATATCGTCAGGGACTGCAGACTCGCCACCGCTGGGCGACGGCGACACCGTTCACGCGCGCCCACCCGCCGCGCCAGCCGATCTCAGTGAGGATGTCGGAGCTCTTGGCCCCGCATTCGGCAAGCTCGGCGCGGCAACAAGGCAGCTGAGCGCCAATATCACTGGATCCGTCGGCACGATTGGCAGCTACCGCGCGGAAGGACTCCCCGATCTGGCGGACGTCACCGCCGGCATGTCGAGCCTGAGCGCGAGGGCTACGGGACGCGGCACGATCGCCCGGGTGATGCGCGGCGATCTTCAGGAGCGGGCTTCCCGCGCCATAGCCGCGGCCGATTCCATTCGAACTCTGGTATCATCGAACAAAGGAAACATCGGTCGCTTCAGGGGCGACACGACTCTCGTCACCAACGCGAATCACGTCCTCGCGGAAGTCGACACATTGCGAGCTCTGCTCTCGAATCCCGTCGGGGCGATAGCCGCCGCGCACCCGGACAGCGTTCTCACGCGACAGCTGGATCGCACCCATGTGCTGCTCGCATCACTCATCAGAGACGTCAAGAGTCATCCGATGCGCTACATCAGATTCTGACTTGACCACATTTTTCGCCACCGTTAGCTTCGATATGAATCACGCGCGTTGACGCGCGACCCTCCTTCTCCCCTCCTCTAGCACCTCAGCAACCGATCCCCCCAGTTTCCGAGCTTCATCGGGGCTCGGAGTTAACAGCAAGCTCCTACCTCTTTTCTCTCCCCACAGCGTGGATATCGCCGAGTTAAAGCGAAAATCCGTGTCCGAGCTCCAGGAGATGGCCGACGGGCTCAAGATTGACGGCTCTTCGGGTCTCCGGAAGCAGGATCTCATCTTCCAGATCGAGCAGAATCTGCTCGATACCGACATCATGCTGCACGGTGATGGCGTACTGGAGATCCTGCCCGAGGGGTACGGGTTTCTGCGGAGCCAGGATTGGAGTTACCTCCCGGGGCCGGACGACATCTACGTCTCACCGTCGCAGATAAAGCGATTCGGCTTGAGAACGGGAGACGACGTCCGTGGTCAGGTACGGCCGCCCAAGCCGTGGGAGCGGTATCTCGCGCTGCTCAAGGTCGAGAGCGTGAATGCGGAGGATCCCGAGAAGGCGAAGGATCGCGTTCCGTTCGACAACCTGCGTCCGCAGTATCCCGACGAGAGACTCCGCCTCGAGACAAAGGATGGCGATCTCAGCATGCGCGTCGTCGACATCATGGCTCCGATCGGCAAAGGCCAACGCGGTATCATCGTGTCGCCACCGCGCGCGGGAAAGACGATCCTCCTCCACAAAATGGCCAACGCGATCGCCGAGAATCATCCGGAGGTAACGATCATCGTGCTGCTGATTGACGAGCGGCCCGAGGAAGTGACCGAGATGATCGCGAGCACTACGCGCGCCGAAGTCGTGAGCTCCACGTTCGACGAGGGTGCGGCGCGTCACGTTCAGGTGTCGGACATGGTTCTGGAAAAGGCGAAGCGTCTGGTCGAGCACGGCAAGGACGTGGTGATTCTGCTGGATTCACTGACCCGATTCGCGCGCGCGCACAACACGGTCGCGCCGCAGTCGGGGAAGATTCTTTCCGGCGGCGTCGACGCCAGCGCGCTCCACAAGCCAAAGCGGTTCTTCGGCTCGGCGCGCAATATCGAGGGTGGTGGCTCACTCACGATCGTCGCGACGGCGCTGACTGAGACCGGCTCGCGCATGGACGACGTGATCTTCGAGGAGTTCAAGGGCACCGGGAATATGGAGCTGGTCCTCGATCGCAAGATTGCCGACCGGCGCATTTATCCGGCAATCGACATCTTCAGGTCGGGGACGAGAAAGGAGGAGCTGCTCCTCAGCCAAGCGGAGATCAACCGTGTGATATTGCTCCGCCAGTTCCTTGCCGACATGCCGGAGGCCGAGGCGATCGAGTTTCTTCTCCGACAGATGGCAAAGTCGAAAAACAACAAGGAATTCTTCACCCAGATGGCACAGGGCTAGACCCGGGTGAACGCCGCCCTCGCTCGTTTTCTCGCGGTGGACTATGGCCGCAAGCGAATCGGCCTCGCAATCAGCGATCCGCTCGGGATGATCGCCTCCGCGGCGGGGTTTATAGAACGGCGAGAGGGCAAAAGACCCCCAATCACAAAGATTGTCGCGAGAGCTACCGAGCTTGGCGCTCAGGGGTACTTAATAGGCCTTCCGCTCGACGGAGAGGGCAACGAGACGGCCTGGACGGCGGAAGTGCGCGCTTTGGGGGCAGAAATCGCGAAACGTACTGCCATGCCCGTTCGTTTCTTAGATGAACGGTTTACCACGGCGGTAGCATTGCGTACAGTCAAAGAAATGGGAGAATCCACCCGCGGCAGGAAGGGCGACGTAGACTCGCTCGCGGCGACAATTCTTCTCCAACGAGCCCTTAATGTTCCGAACTGATCAGCGCTCCGCGCTTGTCGCGGCGTGCCTGTTCGCGTTTGCGTGCGCCGGTCAGCCGCACGGAGCGGCGACGCGCGTGATCATCCCCCGCGGCGCCAGCTTCGGACAGGCGGCAGACTCTCTCGCGCGCACCGGGCTCGTTGGTTCGCCGAGGATGTTCCGCCTCTACGGCCGTCTTACCGGCGGTGATCGCAACATCAAGCCGGGTACATACCTGCTCAAGCACGGCACCCCGTGGAAGGACATCGTCAGTGCGCTCAACGGCGGACACGGGCTCGTCAACACGATCACGATCCCCGAGGGCTACAATCTCTCGCAGATCACGCCTCTGCTGGCGCGAACCCTCAAGGTGCCCGCGGAGTCGGTGCAAGCTGCGGTTCGCGACACCGCGCTGCTGGCAAGACTCGACATCCCGAATCCGACTGTCGAGGGCTATGTCTTTCCCGATACGTACGCGTTCCCGGTGGGGACTACGGCGCGGCAGGCGGTGCGCGAGATGGTTTACGCGTTCGAGCGCCGCTGGAAACCGGATTGGGACGCGAGTCTTGTGGAACTAAAGATCAATCGCAACGATCTCGTGACGATGGCATCCATCGTCGAGAGAGAGGCCCGGCTGCCCGAGGAGCGCCCCGTTATCGCGGCGGTCTACTACAATCGTCTGCGCAGGGGAATGAGACTGCAGGCGGATCCAACGATTCAATACGCGCTTGGACATCACGTCGGACGAGTCCTGTATAAGGATCTGGAAGTCGAGTCGCCGTACAACACTTACATACACAAAGGCCTTCCGCCGGGACCGGTTGCGTCTCCCGGCGCGGCGAGTCTTGCGGCGGCGGCGAATCCGGCGAACGTCCCCTACCTGTATTTCGTCGCGAGCAAGGATGGGCACCACGAATTCCGTATGACGCTCGATGAGCACACGACTGCCATCAGGCAAATCCGCGCCACGATGCCGGCGAAGAAGCCGGTACCTCGGATGCTGGCGATGGCCTCGACATCCGGTCGAAGCGAAGCCAGCGGATCGACCAGGATCTCTCCGCGTGCCACGAGCAAGACTCCGGTAAAGACCGCGAGCAAGTCGACCACGAAGTCCACCGTCAAGTCCGGCAAGTCGACGCCTAAGAAGTCTACCAGCCACACATCGAGCACGAAAAAGCGCGCTTCCAGCAGGACGACGAGCACGAGCAGATAGCGCGAGATGCTCGATCCAAAGATCCTGCGTCTCGTCGCCATTACGGACGACGCCGAGGATCGGCGCGCGACGCTGGTGGATCGCGTCGCAGCAGCAGTTCGGGGCGGCGCGACGAGCGTACAGGTGAGGCTCAAGGGCGCGACGGCACGCGAAGTGGTTGAAATAACGCGATCGATCATGAGCAGAGTATCGGTGCCGGTCATCGTCAACGACCGCGCCGACATCGCCCTCGCTGCTGGCGCGGCCGGGGTTCACGTGGGCGAAGCGGATCTTCCCGTAGCGGCCATTCGCAGATTTGCGCCGGCGAATTTCATAATCGGGGCATCACTCGGGAGCGACGCCGAGCTGCCGAACGCGAAGGATGCCGATTACGTCGGCATCGGACCCGTGTACGGGTCGGACTCAAAGAGCGATG
>JBGQIT010000098.1:0-8471 GCA_041498575.1 Gemmatimonadaceae bacterium | reverse complement strand
GGTCGTGGCGTCGTATGATGTGAGCACGGATACGATTTTCGGCCGGAGGAAATTCACCGCGGCGCTGATAGCGATGGGAGACGAAGCGACGAGCCCGTCGAAGAGCGAAGTCGTCGAGTCGCCGGTCAGGAACGTGCTGACGGTATCCACGCCGTGGAAAGAGCAGCTAATTGGCGTCGAGCTGTTGGCCAATGACAGTGCCGGTGCGGCGCGTTGGAGGTCGGGATTCGCCGAGATCCCTCTCGATTCGGGAAGGATCAGTGTCTCGGATCTGCTCTTCGTCGATGGAGAGCCATCGCTTCCCGGCGATCTGAACGAGGCGATCCCGCGCGCGCATGGCGGGACGAAGTTCCGACGCGACAGGAAGATCGGGCTGTTCTGGGAGCTCTACGGAAGAACACCGGCTGATAGTGCGCTTCCCATTTCGCTTACGATCACTCCCGTAGACGAAAGTATCCTGAGACGCACCTTCCGCGCGCTGCGCATCGCGCCGAGGCTATCGCCGCTCAACATCCGCTGGCACGAAAATGGGGCGTCGGGAGTTCTGTCGGCGAGATCGGTGCTACTCGATCTGTCCCTGGTCCCTGCTGGGAAATACGCTGTGAAACTCGAAGTCGGAAACAATCCAGCGGCCGCGACCTCACGGGTCATCGAGGTGAAGTAAACCGTAGCTCGTTCAATCGCCTGGTGATGAATCTGCGCTCTGGTTCCTGTGTTGCGAGCTCGAGGGCGCGATTGTAAGCGCCGATCGCTTCTGCCACCCGAGCCATCCTCCGGCAAAGATCTCCACGCGCCGCGTGGGCGAGGTGATAGTCGGTCAGATCGCCACGCACCAGTATCGCATCGATCAGCGCGAGCCCGGCTTCGGGTCCGTCGCGCATCGCGATCGCGGCCGCGCGATTGAGCTCGATCACTGGCGACGGATCGGCCCTTAATAGCACGTCGTACAACCCGACGATCTGCGCCCAATCAGTAGCGCTCGCGGTGGATGCCTCGGCGTGCACGGCCGCGATCGCCGCCTGGAGCGTGTAGGGGCCGAACCGATGCGACGTCAGCGCGCTCTCTACAAGCTCGACCCCTTCACTGATCTGCGCGCGATTCCATAGCGAACGATCCTGGTCCTCGAGGAGGATCATTTCGCCGAACTGCGTCGTCCGTGAGCGACGCCTCGCCTCATGAAGAAGCATCAGCGCCAGAAGTCCCATGGCCTCCGGCTCCGGCATCAGCTCCATGAGAAGCCTGCCGAGTCGAATCGCTTCGCCCGAAAGGTCCGCGCGGGTGAGTGACTCACCACTCGAAGCGAGATAGCCTTCGTTGAAGACCAGATAAATAACGTGCAGCACGCTGTCGAGGCGTGCGGGCAGATCCGATCGCTCCGGAATCTCATAAGGGATTCGAGCATCCCTGATCTTTCCCTTGGCCCGAACGATCCTCTGCGCCAGCGTCGGCGGCGGGGTCAGGAAGGCGTGTGCGACTTCTTCGGTCGTAAGTCCGCAGACCTCGCGCAATGTGAGAGCAATCTGCGCGTCAGGACTCAGCGCTGGATGACAACACGTGAAAACCAGGCGGAGACGGTCGTCCTCCACTCCCTCTTCGCTTTGCTCATGCATCTCCGTTGCCAGCAGCCGATCGAGAATCGCGCTGTCCGCCGATTCGAACTTCTCGCTCCTGCGGAGCCGGTCGATGGCCTTGAAACGGCCGGTGGAGATCAGCCACGTGCGGGGGTTCGCGGGAATTCCCTTCTCTCCCCATTGTTCCACCGCCGCCGTGAATGCGTCGTGCAAGCCTTCCTCGGCCAGATCGAAATCGCCGAGGAGACGGATGAGGGTCGCGAGCACACGGCGCGATTCCGATCGATAGATCGCATCGACTTTGTCGCGCACGTGCGCCGCAACGTCTTCCTCCATTCACTCTCGCGTCCGACCGCTACGCGCTGATACGCTCAACTATGGGGCGCACTTCGATCGAGCCGGACCTGACCGACGGAATCCGCGAGGCTATCTTGATCGCGTCGTTCAGATCCTTGGCTTCGATCAGGTAGTATCCGCCGAGCTGCTCCTTCGTCTCGGCGTAGGGGCCGTCGGTGGTCGAGACCTTGCCGTTGCGTGAGCGTACGACGGTGGCCGTGCTCGTGGGTTGGAGCTGGTTTGCTCCGACGTATTGGCCGCTCTTCTTGATGCTGTCGCCAAACGCCATGTACTCGCCCATGTACTTGTCCTGCACGTCCTTGGGGAATTTCGCCCACTCCTTCTCGTTGTCGTAAATCAGGCACAGGTACTTCATCGTTCCTCCGTTTGTTTGAAAGGGTCCTCGCTAATTAGTCGGGCGGGGATTGCCCAATTCGACATCCCATTCCTACGAGGTTGACCCCCTCAAAATCCCTGCGCGGATTCGTACCGCCCTTTCCGGGGCGTTCGGGACCGGCAGAACCCGAGTCTGCACCCTGACATTCAATCTGACCGGGAGCTGGAGCGTAATTGTCTCGCTTCCCCGTCGCACTGTCATCGGAAGAGTCGTAAGCGTGGTGCCGGCGTAGCGAGCGCGGAAAGGCTCGAATGAATCGTCATTCGAGATCGTGAAATCGCCGATCGAAATGATTCGGTCGCCGACTCGCGCCCCCGCCGCCGCCGCCGCGCCAGCTGGTGACAGCTGGGTGATGGAGACGCCGGTGCTGTCGGTGCTGGTCAAGATCCCCAGTCGAGGCTCGCGAATCGTATCGCTCGCGGCACGCAATCCGGCGAGGTGAAGTACCGAATCAACCGGAAGCGGCTCGCGGCCATCGACGTAGCGGCGCGCGAACTCCGCAAAAGACTTTCCACCGGTAGCGCGTGAAACCTCGCTCCACCACTCGGCGCCAGTAAATCCCTTCCCGCGCTTATAGGTCGCGTCGTACAGCCGGCGCATTACGTTGTCGAGCGACGTCCGGTTGTGGGTCGCATCCCGAATCATGATATCGAGCAGGAATCCGGTGAGACCGCCCTTTGGATAATAGAGTCCGCTGCTGCCGTCCGTTGGATTGATCCACGACGAGAGCGACGCATCGCTCACCGCCGTCGGCGGCGCGCCCGCGACCGACGCAATCTCGTTGGCAATGAAGTTGAAGAATCCGGTGCTGTCGTTGACTCCGCCCCGGACAAGCGCAAGGGCTCCGTAATAATCCGTGACGCCTTCGCTCACCCATAGCCAGGTAGTCGGTTGCGCGTCATCGTACCTGTACGGAACCATGTCGGCTGGGCGCAGGCGCTTCACGTTCCAGGCATGGAAGAATTCGTGCGAGTAGAGTCCGGGCAGGTACGAGGCGTCGAGCCCAGAGGTCGTGACTTCATCCACCTGCGAGCTCTGGTGTTCGAGGCCGCCTCCGTTCACCAGCGTGTCCGAGCGCTGGAAGATCGTGTAGTTGCGAAAAGGCGCTTCGCCGAAGACAGCTATCTGTGCCGGGACGATTTTCTGGAGCCATGCGAAGGTGCGATCCCGGCGCGCCGTGGTCAGGCTCGCCGCTGGCCAGAAAGCGAGTCGAATCCACTTGCCGGCGATCTGCGTGCTGTCGATTGCAAACCGTCCAACGTAGAACGGCATGTCGGTCAGATCATGATAGTTCCCTGCCGTGAAGTTGTTGCTGCCGGGTGCGGGGTCCATCCCGGTCGCAATACGCCACGATGCCTCCGTGCGAACAGATACACGAGCCGGCCAATTGAATCCACGGCCGGCCGGATAAAGAAAGAGATTGGTGCCGTTAAAGAAGGCAAAGTTGGGAGCGGTCCATGCGACTGCGCGATCGACGGCGTCAGCCAGATAGTTGAACGCGACGCGCACCGTTCCCGCCGAGCGCGGTTTGATCTCCCAAGTTTGGAAATCGAGCTTCCGCCAGTCGAGCAGGGCGCCGTTGGACTGCGCTGAAAACTGTGACACCCGCCGAGCGAACCAGAGCAACGTGTAGTGTCCTGGAGACCATGCGGGAAGCGCGAGGATGACCGGCGCCGTGCCGGCAACGGTGAATGACATCGCGACACCGAGCTGCCGTCGCCCGACGGCGGATGAATCGGCTGTTATTTCGTAGCTAACGTTGCTGATCGGCGCGGATACCCTCGGCGGCTGTGCCAGCGATGCCTGAGCGGCTCCGAGCACGACCACGGCGAATCCAAGCTTGTGAAGCATTCAATCCTCCAAAAACAGAACCGGATGTGAGTTGCAGGAAGCAGATTCCAGTTGTTAGCTCGAGCGTCGTGACTTCAACAAGCGACTTCTGAGTGATGTGCTCAAGCGCCGAACCTCCGGCATCCAGAGAGGTATCATACGTTAGCTTGCGTCACACTTAACCGAAACACATCCAGCGTGAATAGCTTCGCGACATCGATCGCCATTTGCTGCCTCTTTTCCGGCGCGCTCACCGCACAAACAGCGCGACTGACGGCGGCTCCCGCTCGGCCCGAGCCTGGGGCAATCGTGCGTTTGACATTGAGGGCGCCGGTCTCACCTGCGGATTCGGTGGTTTCGGTTCGTGGAGCATTGGCTGGCGAGCCGCTTCATTTCATACGTTTGACACCTGGCACGTGGCACGCGATCGGTGGCGTGCCGGTCGACGCCGAAGGCAGCCTTGTCGCGAATGCGGTCATCGAGCGTTCGTCGGGGAAGACGGAGATCACGCGCGTGCGCTTCTCCCTCCCGAAGGTGCCGCCGCCCGTCGCACAGCCGCTCGCGGTCGACAGCAGCTTCACGAGGCCGCTCGACTCCGCGACAATCGCGCGGATAGACCGGGAGAATGCGCGTGCTCGTGAGATCGGACGGCAGGCACACGACATGCCGCCCATGTGGACCGCATCGTTCCTCAAGCCGCGCACATCCGTGATCACGAGTGAATTCGGATCAGGCCGTTTATTCAACGGCGCGCTCACCACTCGGCACCTCGGCGTGGATTTCAGGGGCGCGGTCGGTGAACCGGTGCGCGCCGCCAATCGTGGCGTCGTCGCGCTCGTCGACAATTTCTTTCTGGCTGGCAACGTGGTCTACATCGATCACGGCGGCGGAGTCGTCACCGCGTACTTTCACCTGAGCAAGACATTCGCCGCGGCTGGCGACACGGTGAAGCGCGGGCAGGAGATCGGGCTGGTGGGGCAGACCGGGCGTGTGACCGGACCGCATCTGCACTGGGCCGCGCGCTATGGCGCCATTACCGTGAATCCGCTCGACCTCCTCGCGCTGGGCAGTGGATGGTACGGGAAGCCTGCACCGTCCCGCACATCAGCAGCCAGGTAGGTGTAACCCTGAGGACTGCTGGTCAGTACCTCGTCGTCGCCGGCTGGAAGGTCCGCCAGCTGTGCCAGAATTCCTGCGACGCGCTCACCGGCTCGAGCGCGCTATTTGCGCCCTGCCCACTGAAAGCGTAGGACGTACTACTGGCGACGAGTGAATCGTGTCGAACAGCAAAGCTCGTCGCCACATTGGGGCGTACGAAGGCGCAGAAGCTGCTATTGTCCGACGCTATAGCGAGTACGATCGGCTTTCCGCCAAGGACGTCGTTCACGACTTTCTCACGACGGAGGCGATTCCAGTCGTACGCCTTGCTCTGCCCATTCACAGTGATTCCCACAACCCAGGCCTTGTCGTGCCAGGAAACCGTGTCGGTGCCGGTGAGCGATTTGCGGCTCGCACCCGTCTCGTAGTCGAAGTCCTTCGAGTAGTTCGTCGCGAGCGCCGAGTCGGGTTGCATGATGAGCGATCTCGGGTGCTCCCTCAGCCACTCCGACAATCTGACCTGACGGCTCGGGAGCTCCGTCAACGTCTTTCCCTTGCTTGGTCCCGCGATCGCTTCGCCGTTGGCCTGTCGCCACCAGCTGTGGGTGGTTGCGTCCTCGAACATTGCGTTGAAGTGATCCATCCCGACAAGTCGAAACGTCTCGGAATGTCCGTCCACGACCGGACTGAACACCCGGCCCGTCCGGCAGACGGTGCAATAGCTCACCATCACCGGCTTGCCCGCCACGGTGTCGCGCACCTGGTGGTGGTAGCCTATGAACTGCACCGGAAATGCGCGCGCTTCGCCGTCGATTACGATGCCAACGACCAGACGCGCCGTGTCGACTTTATTTCGATCGGCCGGCAGCATGAGGACCGACTTCGGCGCAATGAACATGCGGTCTGCGACCATTTGGAAATTGATCGCATAAGCGACCACCACCGCAAACGCTAACAGCACCGGTACAGCGAACCTTTGCCGGCCCGGAGCGCGCCACACGGAAGGTGCGCTCGCGATGATCATCCCCGCGAAAATCGCCCGGAACAACCAGCGCCAGGAGTACAGCGTGTACGCCAGATCAATGCTTGCCATGCGCTGACTGCCCGGCATCGGCATGATGAAGTACACATTCACGATTTCGAACAGCAACAGCAGGCTGATGCCGACGTAGAAGAGCTTCTTCATGGGTGGTTGAGCCGGTAGGCATCGTGAACGCGACTGTGCCGCCACAGCTTTCGACGGTGTCGATCTCTCTATTACTCAACCGAATCACCCGGTTGGCAAGACACTTCTGGTACCTATGCGAGCGCCACTGGAAGCCCGAGGAACTCCGCAAATCTCCGCAATTCTCTGGCAACTGCACGACGTTCGGCGTCGCCAAGCTTCGTAAGCAGCTTCAGCTCGACGATGGTGGTTTGCCCCTTGGAAGTCCGCCTCCAACCGCCGACCACCTGCCCATTGATCGTGATGAGGTGGCCACCAAAGAAACTCACACCCGCTTCCCGCCCCGAGGTCCTGAGCGTCGACAGCATTGCGCTCCTGTCTTTGAGCCCAATGAAGTACTCGTCGTAATTCGGGAGCAGACGCGCAACCAGTGATTTCGTCTTGCGACTTGTGGGCGTTGGAAACCAATACCCGCGCCCCTCGATGATCTCATGCTCCAGCTCCGACTCCGCCGCGTGCAAGCCTGTCCTGGCATCCGCCTTTGTCAGACCCGACCACCAGGCAAAATCTTCCACTGTCGCCGGACCGCGGGTGCTGAAGTATCTCTTCGCGAGCTCGAACAACGCCGCGTCGCGCCCCAGCACCTTCGCTGGCGGTACACGCTCCTCGAGCAAAGCATACGTGAAGTGTTTTCCGCGGCGCGGACCATTGCAGATAAGGCCGTCCAATTCCGCGTGCATGATGAGACGTGCGAGTCGTTGAGTGTTTTCCGTCCGGATTCTCGCTCTCTTCAGCGCCGTCGACAGCTCGGCGCGCGTCAGTTGCCTACCGCCCTGAAGTGCTTTCGTCAGCACCGCTCTGCTTCGGCGTAGCTCGGCTTCGTCCACCCCCAGATCCCTGTCATAGTGGGCAAGTATGGCCCTTACTCGCGGTGCAGTGAGCGCCAGCATCCAGCGAATGTCGGCGGGCGCTACGAAATGCCAGGTCGGGCGCAGAACATGGGTGCGCAGGATAGCGCCCTCCGTGATTTCCTTCTCGACCGTCACATCAGTCGGGTTACGCGCGCGCTGGGCGACGCCCCATTTCGCAACGGGATAGTCCTGAGCCTGGACCGCGCCGAGCACTCGGACTACTTCGCTCGGCTTCTCGAGCGTCTGCTGTATTAGTTGTTGATTGGCGAGACGTTGCTGGCAGATGTCCAGTCGAGGCATTCGTGGAACCGATTGTGGCGCCGGGTTAGAGAAGAAGGATTCTACTTCGGTGGGAGAGACGCTGCGTAGCCGACTCCCGTCTCTACCCATTTTGCAAGCTCCTTGTCTGTTTTCAGTCCCTCGGGCGCGACGAGAATCCAGCCTTTCATCGGCCGACTCCCAAATAGGCGGGTGTGCTTTTTTGCGAGCGCGTCGTCCGTCTCCTCGGGTACTACTCGTACCAGCATCTCATCCTTACGCACCGCACAAGCAAGGTTGCCATTGAGAAGGAATCCTACCCCACCAAACAACTTCTTTTCAGTCAGCCCCTTCTTCTTGCCAAGCTGACCGCGAATGCGCGCCGCGAGTCTGTCATCAAACGTCATCGATCCACCTTATGAGCCAAGATCAAACCGTGTGCTGGAGGTGCCGTTCCACATTTCTGGCGAGCCGTCGGGAGGCGTGATTTGCCTCGAACAGGTGTCCGCGGAGACTGTGAGTGTACCCCATGAAAAAAATGCCGGGACGACCGGTCGGATCTCCGGACGGATCGACGGGCTCCTCAGAATCGTTCAGCACATCCTTCGTCTCGAGAAGCTCGTTCAATCCCGTGCTGAATCCCGTAGCCGCGATGATGGCGTCAAAGGGCTCTGCGCTGCCATCTGCGAAGACTGCCCCTGTGGTGGTGAGACGCTCGAGCGCGGGCCGGATTTGCACCAGTCTCTGCTTCAAGACCTCTACGAACCCAACGTCGATGACGGGAACCCGTCGGGCCGAGTACGGCATCCACTTCGGTGCCTGGAGCCCGTAACGAGTAAGATCTCCGAGTACAATCCGCGCAGTCAGTCGTCCAAGCCGGTCAGCGATCGCAGCCGGCAGAAAGT
>JBGQIT010000097.1:0-8480 GCA_041498575.1 Gemmatimonadaceae bacterium | reverse complement strand
TGGACCGTCGCCATTTCATGGGCTACTTCGCGGGCGTCGGCCTCAGCTCGACGCTCTTTCCTGGCGTGCTGTGGGCGAAGCTCGCCGCCGGCGCTGAGATCACTGTCGACACTATCGCCAGCGCGGAGGAAGTCGCGGGAATCCACTTCGAGCCGGCCGAGCGGGAGCTGATGCTCGACGGCCTCAAGCAGCAGGAGCAGAGAATCGAGGCTCTGCACAAGGTCACGCTGCCGAATTCAGTGAGTCCCGCCATCGTGTTCGACCCGTTGCCACCAGGAAAGAAGATCGCGCCCGAGGCGCGGCGGCCGATGGTGAGAAGCAAGGTCGCTCACCGCGCTGTTCCGGCCGACCTCGACGAGCTCGCGTTCCTCCCTGTGACGGAATTGTCGGAGCTGGTGCGTCGCAAGCGGGTTACCTCCGTTCAGCTAACGCAGATGTACCTCGCGCGACTCAAGAAATACGATCCAATTCTGAAATGCGTGATCTCTCTTACTGAGGACCGGGCGTTCGCTCAGGCGCATGCCGCCGACGCCGAGATCAGACGCGGCAAGTACCGAGGTCCGCTGCACGGTATTCCGTGGGGCGCGAAAGATCTCCTCGCCGTCCGCGGCTACAAAACGACGTGGGGCGCCGGCCCATTCAAAGAGCAGACGATTGACGCCGACGCCACCGTCGTGCAGCGGCTCGACGCAGCCGGCGCTATACTCGTCGCCAAGCTGACACTCGGTGAGCTCGCGCAAGGCGACATCTGGTTCGGCGCCACGACAAAAAATCCGTGGAAGGTCGATCAGGGCTCGAGCGGATCTTCAGCTGGTCCCGCGTCGGCGACGGCCGCTGGGCTCGTAGGGTTCGCGATCGGAAGCGAGACGCTCGGATCGATCTCCTCTCCGTCGACGCGTTGCGGGACAACGGGGCTCAGGCCGACGTTTGGCCGGGTGCCGCGGACCGGCGCGATGGCGCTCTCGTGGTCGATGGACAAGCTCGGTCCCCTCTGCCGGAGCGTCGAAGACTGCGCGATAGTGCTCGACGCGATCTATGGACCCGACGGTCAGGACAACAGCGTCATCTCAGCGGCGTATCACTGGGATACACACGTCTCGCCGAAGCAGCTGCGCGTCGGATACGTGAAGTCCGCGTTCGACACACCGCAGATCGACCCGACCGACGCCAAACGGACGCTGCACGCGACGAAACAGTTCGACGATGCCGCGCTCGATGTGTTCAAGCGGCTCGGGATCAATCTGATTCCCGTCGACCTGCCTGATGTTCCGTACGACGCAATGCGCATCATCCTCACCGCGGAAGCCGCCGCGGCCTTCGACGACCTCACACGGTCGAATCGCGACAACGAGCTCGTGCAGCAGGGAAAGTTCGACTGGCCCAACACATTCCGGACGTCGCGCTTCATTCCCGCCGTCGACTACGTCAACGCCAATCGTTTGCGCTCGATCGCGATTCAGAAGTGGGATGATCTCATGCATACGGTCGATGTGATCGTGACGCCGACTGGTGCCGCGAACCTGTCGCAGCTCGTCGCCACGAATCTCACCGGACATCCCGCCGTGATCTTGCCGAACGGCTTTCGCGACGATGGCACTCCCGTTTCGCTCACCTTCCTCGGCGGTCTGTTCGAGGAGCTGAAACTGCTGGCGGTGGCGCAGGCCTACCAGGAGGCGACAGGGTTCCATCTGAAACATCCGGTGGTTCCGCTGACTCCACCCGCGCCGCCTGCCCCTGTTCCTCCCGCGAGCTGAATGTCGCGAGCAAGCTCGATCAGCCGATCACGGCGAGAACGAAAACTCGAGCTTGAGGTATGGCGCTGACTCTCTGCTTGCGAAGCGCTGTCCACCAACCGATTTGTATCCAACCGCTCCGGTCGTCCTGAACTGTGGAGTCCATGTGTACTCGAGCGTTGGCCCCGCCTGAAAGGTATTGCTCTTCAGTGGGTCCTTTCCGCCACCCTGGCCGACCACCTCGGCGCCGATCCGCGCGGGGTGCTTGTTCGAGTATCCGAACGGGACGGAGGCGCGGCCTCGTGCCCACGCGTACTGGCTTCCGAAGTTGTAGTTCGCCAGCAGCTGCGTGTGCACTGGGCGCCTGCCCGCTCCGTTATGGTATGCGCCAAGGCTGGCGGAAGCGCCGTTGTCCCCGCCCCCTTCGGCTCCAGGTGCACCTGCGTCCGGATGTTGAACCCATGTGTATCCGCCACCGATTGACACGCCGTTGTTGCGACCAGCGTATGCCATCCCGAGCGTCGGCGATGCCGCCGACAGAGTTCTAGCCGAGGCGGGCACGTCGCGGGTCAGCCGGTAGTGAAGCGAATATCCGTTGACGTTGAAATAGGGTGACCACCCGAGCCCACCCACGCCGACGTACAGGCCGAGCAGATAAAACTGGCTGTGCCGCGTATCTAGCTCGGTCGAGCCGTAGAGCGACGGGTGAAACTGCGACAGTTTCGGTAGCTGCGCTTCGGCGGTTCTCGATGCCATTGTCAGACCCGCAATTGCGGCAAACGCGATGACCGCATTTCGATGTGTTGTCAGTCTCATTTTTCCTTCTTGTTTGTTGGTCTTTAGAGTCACCAATGCACAAATGCGCGCGGATTCGAGGGCACACGTCGCCTTGTCTCGTCTTTTATAGGACGCGCGGCCAGAATCCCGGAAACTGATTTTCCATAGAAGAGCTCTCTCGCCCTGCAAGATTTTCGCTAGCTTTTGGCGGTGCGTTTCCACCTGCCTCTCTCGAGCTGCGCCCTTTTCCTGGCCTGCGCGACGTCGATGACACCCAATCAGCATCCACTCACCATCGCCATTGTGAACGGCGTCGTCTGGACGGGCGAGCCGGATAAACCGTGGGCCGAGGCCGTCGCGCTGAGCGGCGACCGGATCGCGGCCGTTGGATCGACATCCGAGATTCGGGTCCAGGTGTCCCCGCAAACGAGGGTGATAGATGCGCGTGGCGGCATGGTCGTTCCGGGGTTCATCGACTCGCACGTCCACTTTCTCGCCGGCGGGATGAATCTCGCGTCGGTGCAGCTCCGCGACGCGAGGACTCCGTCGGAGTTCATCTCGCGCATTAAGACATTCGCGGCGGCTGTGCCGCCCGGAACCTGGATCACCGGCGGCGATTGGGACCATCAGAATTGGGGAGGAGAGCTGCCGCAGCGCTCATGGATCGATTCAGTCACGCCCAACAATCCCGTCTGGATCAATCGCCTCGATGGCCACATGGCTCTCGCCAACACCGCGGCGATGCGCGCCGCCCGGGTGCCGATGTCAGGGGGCGACATAGCGGGTGGTACGATCACCCGTGATGGTTCCGGACAGCCGAGTGGAATCTTCAGGGACAACGCGCAGGGGTTGATCGACCCGACCGTTCCGGATCCGGATCCGGCGATGCTCGATCGGGCCCTAGACGCGGCGATGGCCTACGCGAATGAGCGAGGCGTGACATCGGTCGACCATATGGGAACGTGGTCGGATCTCGCGGTGTTCGAGCGCGCGCGCCGCGCCGGAACCTTGCGCACGCGCATTTACGCCGCGGTGCCGCTCTCGACGTGGGCGCGGCTACGTGACACCGTCGCCGCGCGGGGACACGGAGACTCGTGGCTCCGCATCGGCGGACTCAAGGGATTCGTCGATGGATCGCTCGGCTCGCATACGGCGGCAATGATGCGGCCGTTCGCCGATGCGCCGGGCGACAGCGGACTGCTCGTTAATACGCCGGAGGATCTCTATTCTTGGGTCTCCAACGCCGACAAGGCGAGCTTGCATGTCATCGTACACGCGATCGGTGATCGCGCCATCAATCTCCAGCTCGGCATCTTCGAGCGCGTGGAGAGCGAGAACGGCGCGCGCGACCGGCGCTTCAGGATCGAGCACGCGCAGCACATCGCGCCGCCGGACATCGCGCGCTTCGGTCAGCTGGGCGTGATCCCCAGCATGCAACCATATCATGCAATCGACGATGGCCGGTGGGCGGAGAAGGTGATTGGTCCCGAGCGCGCGAAAACGACCTACGCGTTTCGCGCTCTCCGGGATACGCGCGCGGGACTGGCATTCGGAAGCGACTGGCCCGTCGCGCCCGCGACACCGCTCGAAGGCATCTATGCAGCGGTTACTAGAAGAACGCTGGACGACAAGCATCCCGACGGCTGGATTCCGGAGCAGAAGATCACAGTCGAGGATGCGCTGCGTGCTTACACCAGCGGTGGGGCTTACGCATCCTTCGAGGAGCGCGAGAAGGGATCGCTCGCGGCCGGCAAGCTCGCTGACGTCGTGATCATCGATCGCGACCTGATGAAAATCGCCCCGGAGACGATCCGCGACGCGAAGATAGATTACACGATCGTCGGCGGGCGGATCGTGTACGACCGCAACGCCGCATCCCGATGACGGAGACAAAGGAGCACTGATGGCTGCAAAGAGCGAATGTACGTTTTACCGCTGGGACTCGATGAAAAAGGAGCGCGTGTCCGACATGCTCGAGCGCCGGCTCATCACGGGCGATCGCATGATGCTCGCGCACGTGTACCTGAAGAAAGGTTGCATCGTGCCGAAACACTCTCACGAGAACGAGCAGCTCACCTACATCCTGGAAGGTGCGTTGAAGTTCCGGATCGGCGAAGATGGAGCGGAAGAGATCATCGTTAGCGCGGGCGAGGTTCTGCTCATCCCCTCGAACATCCCGCATATGGCCGAGGCGCTCGAGGAGACTCTCGATGTCGACGTCTTCAGTCCGCCACGGCAGGACTGGCTGGACAAGAAAGACGATTACCTGAGGCGCTGACCTTGGATCTCGGTCTTCGCGGCAAGGTCGCGCTGGTATCCGCCAGCAGCAAAGGGCTCGGCCGCGCGATCGCAGAAGAGCTGGCGGCTGAAGGAGCCAGTCTCGTCATCTGCGCGCGGGGCGAGGATGCGCTTCGTCAGACGGCGGAATCGATCCGTAAGAGCTCAGGCGTCACGGTCGTGGCTGTCGCGGCCGATGTGTCCGGGCAATCGGGAATTGATCGAGTCGCGAAAACAGCGCTCGAAAAGTTCGGGAAGGTCGATATTCTCGTCACGAACTCGGGCGGACCACCAAGCGGACCCTTCGAGAGCCTCACTCCGGAAATGTGGGATGCGGCCACACGTCTGCTTCTGACGAGCGCAGTCGGACTGGCGCGGCCTCTGTTGCCCGGAATGAAAGAAAGAAAGTGGGGACGGATACTCAACGTGACCTCGATCGCTGTCAAACAGCCGATCGACGGGCTGATGCTCTCGAACAGCCTGCGCGCGGCAGTGACCGGGTACGCGCGCACACTCGCCAGCGAGGTCGCGCCGTTCAACGTGACGGTGAACAACCTCATGCCTGGGTACACGCGCACGGATCGCGTCGAGGAGCTCGCTCGCGCCGCCAGCGGTAGATCCGGCGCGACGGCGAAGGACACATTCGCCAAATGGGAAAAAGAGATTCCAATGGGCCGGCTTGGCGAGCCGCGCGAGCTCGCCGCCCTCGCCGCGTTTCTCGCCTCGGAGCGCGCGAGCTACATCACCGGTAGCTCGATCGCGGTTGACGGGGGGTGGATCCGCTCGCTCCTCTAGCGCAATAACGCAGCGAGTCTGTTCCACCCGTGCATAAGACGGCGCGTAGTAAACCCGCAGCCACACGCCGGCTCCCCACGCCCCCAGCAGGAAGTCCTCAGTAGATCCGGAGAACGAGTAAACGCTCGACCAAGTGATGCCCTCTGTTAACAGAACATCCTTGGAGAAACGAAGTGGCTCTACGTTCGGGCGCAGTGCCCATGCAACCATATATTAGCCTCGCGATGAGCCTCAACAGATTCGGCAAAAGCAGGGATCGCGGCACGACTCTATCGTACCGCGATCGGACCGCGTACGCTCTCGACGCGCAGCTGGCATCACTCGCCTCCGCCGGTGACGATTCCGCGTTTACCACCCTCGTCACGCGCTTTCAGCCGGCGGTGTTTCGCTGGGCGTTGATGTTCGCCGCCGATCCCGATGAGGCGGAGGACATCACCCAGGAAGTCTTCGTTCGAACGTATCGCGAGCTGGGCCAGTATCGCTCCGACGGCCCGCTCGACGCGTGGCTGTACAGGATTACCAGAAGGGCGGCGACGCAGATGCGGCGAACGCGCAAGCGTCGTGGGCGCCTCGCGCTTTCGCCCGGGGCGCAGCCACTCCGCGACGTCTACACGACCGACCCAGGTGGACGCGTGGATCGCGAGCGCGCTGCCAGCGTGATTCGCGAGCTTTTCGCCGAGCTTCCTCGTCGCCAGCGAGAGATTTTCGACCTGGTCGATCTGCAGGGATTCTCGCCCGCCGAAGCCGCCGAGCGAACCGGGATGAAGCCTGTCTCGGTGAGAGCCAATCTTTTCAAAGCGCGCAAGGCCATTCGAGAAAGCCTCCTTGCGACCCACCCGAGCTACAGCGAGCTGTCCCGATGACTTGCGAAGAGTGCCTTTCAGAGCTCGCTACCGGTTCGCTGCGGGAGATGGCTGCCGATTCCGCGGTGATGCAGCACTGCGCGACTTGTCCGGATTGTTCGCGTCTCACGACGCTTCTTCGCGACAGGGAATACAACGCGGCCAATGTTCTCAACAATCTTCCGCCCATGAGCAATCCGATCACTCTCGCGGAAACCGCCGTGAGCACGGCGCACCGTCGGCGGGTGGGGCGTATAGTCGTGATGCTGAGTGGTGCGGCGCTCGTGGTTACGATCTGGTTCACGGCGGCAACCCTGATCCTTCCGACAATGCGAAGCAATGGGCCTACCATGTCGACGTTGCTCACGGAAACGATTCCACTCTCATGTCTTTCGCCGCAGCAGGCAGCGGACATCATCAATCCGTACGTCCGTTCGCGCGGCAGCACCTACTACGTTCCGACTTCGGGCATCTCGGCCATCACGGTCCGAAGCACCGCCGCGGAGCTGGCGAAGTCCAGAGATGTCATTCGGAAATTTGAGAACGATCCGGCGGCAGCTTGTCGTAACACGCCTGCGGATATGCTGAGGAAGTTGAGTAAGGATCTCTCCGATGCTCAGATCGGCAACGGACAACCGGGTCTGGCATCGACCAAAGTCCCGACCACGCCAGAACGGGCCGAACCGAAGGAACAGACCGAGCCGAAAGAGCGGACCGAGCGGAAAGAGCCGGCCGAGCCGAAGAAGCAATAGGCATCAACTCCCATCTAAGTCGGCGTTATAACCCAACCCTTACAATCGTAGCGCTGTCTAATTTTTTGCGATGGCGACAGGGATCGCCTGTCTCTTCAACCCGTTCATTCCCGATGACCATTAGTCGTGCGTCCCGGTCCCTGGCGGCACTGGCGGTTCTGGCCGCCTCAGGATCGCTTGACGCCCAGAATCCTACCTATCCCGGACAGCCGGCGGCCCCGCCGACCACTTCTCCGAAATCACCCACGCCGACCGCCGCCGTTCGCGTCATGCGCGCGAGCCGCTCCACGGGGACCGTCAACATCGACGGAAAATTGGACGAGCCGGCTTGGTCGGCGGCGGTTCCAGCGGGCGATTTTACCCAGAGCTATCCCAAGGTGGGAGCCAAGGCCACCGACCCAACCGAAGTGCGGGTTCTCTACGACGACGACGCCCTCTACGTCGGTGTGCGGATGTTCGACTCTCGTCCTGACTCGATCGCTGCCCAGCTCGCTCGCCGCGATGCAACCGGAATTTATTCAGACTGGCTGCACGTAATGGTGGACTCCTATCGCGATCGCCGTACATCGTTCCGCTTCTCGGTGAATCCGCGGAGCGTGCAGAAGGACGTGCTGGAGTTCGATGATCGGAACGAGGACGCGAACTGGGACGCCGTCTGGCAGGTGGCGACAGTTGTCGATTCACTTGGGTGGACCGCCGAGTACAGAATCCCATTCTCGCAGCTGCGGTTCGGCGGAAAGCAAAAGGGGGAGGAGCGGCTCTGGGGAATTCAGATAATGCGCGACGTCGCGCGCCGGAACGAGCGCGATAGCTGGTCTCCCTGGAAGCAGACCGATCCGGGCTTCGTCTCGTTCGAGGGCGATCTCGCAGGCATTGTCGACATTCCCACCCCTCGTCGTCTCGAGGTCATGCCGTATGTGAGCGGCAAGCTGACGCGAGCACCCGGAGACCCGGCCAATCCGTTCTATCGAGCCAACGACACCAAGCCATCGGCGGGTGCCGATTTCAAATACGGACTTCCAAGCGGATTAACGCTGACCGGGACCGTGAACCCCGATTTCGGCCAGGTGGAAGTCGACCCCGCGGTCGTCAACCTCTCGGCGTACGAGACGTTCTTTCCCGAGAAACGCCCATTCTTCGTCGAGGGGGCGAACACATTCAACATCGGATCGATCATCGGCGGACCCTCTTACGGCAATCAGCAGATCTTCTACTCCCGGAGAATCGGCCGAGCTCCGCAGCGGTTCGCTGACGGGCAATTCGTGGATGCGCCCGATGCGACCACGATTCTGGGCGCGGGCAAG
>JBGQIT010000096.1:0-8520 GCA_041498575.1 Gemmatimonadaceae bacterium | reverse complement strand
TCTCGACATGCAAGTCATGGCGGGCTGCATGATCGAGAGCTCGCTCGGCATCTCCGCCATCGCGCAAATCTCGCCGCTGCTCGACTACGCCGATTTTGACGGGGCCGCACTCCTGTCCAGCGATCCGTCCCGCGGTGCCTCGATCGACGGTGGCTCGATTCGATTGTCCGACGGACCAGGGCTGGGCGCGACTCCGGCGCCGAGCGTGGATCTATCCACGGCGTTTCAAAGTGCGTGACAGGGCGCCGCGATTCATCCAGGTCGCGCTGCCGCTGCCGCTCTTCCAGACATTCACCTACGCAGTCGAGGAAGGGCTCGCAAATCCGGTAGTAGTCGGGTCTCGTGTAGTCGTTCCGCTCCGGAGTGGCAAGGAGGTCGGCGTCTGCATCGGAGTAAGCGACGTCAGTCCGCTCAAGCGGAAGCCCAAGGCCGTGCTCGAATCCCCAGACGCCGAGCCGGCGATCGGTCCCTCGCTACTCGAGCTGTGCAAATGGATGGCGGACTACTACATCGTGCCGCTGGGAGTCGTGCTGCGAACCGTGCTGCCCGCCGCTCTCACCGGTGCGCGGGATTCGCGTCCTTCCCGTAAGACGCGTCGGGTGGTGAAGCTCGGAGCGGACATACCGTCGCTACTGCAACGCGATAAGGCGTTTGCGCGCTCGAGGCAGCAGCGGGCGGTGTTCGAGCTGGTCGAATCGCTTGGTGGGAACACATCGGTCGAGAATCTGAGCGCCCAGATCGATTTTTCGCCGTCGGTCATCAAATCACTCGAGAAGCGCGGACTCCTCGTGATCGAGGAAGAGGAGGTCGAGCGCGACCCGTTCTCATCGCGCGGTGGAATCTCGTCGGCGAGGCTGGATCCGACTCCAGCGCAGCGGCACGCGATCGACGCGATGGCGAGCGCGAAAGAGGGAGACGTCTTTCTCCTCCATGGAATCACGGGAAGTGGGAAGACGCTCGTCTACATCGAGCTGTTGCGCCGGATCGTGGACGAGCGCGGACAGACGGCGATCGTACTCGTTCCCGAGATAGCGCTCACCCCCCAGACCGTCGACCGGTTCCGCGCTGCGTTCGGCGACAATGTCGCCGTCCTCCACTCCGCCCTCAGCGAGGGCGAACGTTACGACGCGTGGCTGGCGCTCAAGCGAGGGGACAAACGGATCGTCGTCGGAGCGCGGTCGGCCGTGTTCGCGCCACTCGAGAACCTCGGCGCGATCATCGTCGACGAAGAGCACGAGTCGAGCTACAAGCAGGGGGAAACGCCGCGATATCACGCGCGCGAGGTGGCGATTGTGCGGGCAAAAAACGAAGGCGCGATCACGGTTCTCGGGAGCGCGACTCCTTCGCTGGAGAGCTGGGCCAACGCTTCCGCCGGGAAGTACACGCTTCTCACGCTTCCCGATCGAGTCGGGGGCGGGCGACTTCCGAGCGTCGAAGTGATCGATCTGCGCCGAATCCCGACCGATTACAACGCGATGGCTCAGGGCGGTGTGGATTATGGCGCGGTAATTCGGGAGCCTCTCCACGATGCGATTGTCGAGACGATGAATCGCGGGGAGCAAAGCATTCTACTCCTCAACCGCCGCGGGTACTCATCGTTCATTCAGTGCATCGACTGCGGCGCGGTTGCCACGTGCCCGAACTGCAGCATCACGCTGACGCATCACCGGAATCCAGAGCGCCTGGTCTGCCACTACTGTCTGCATAAGGAAGATCCCAGGCCAGATTGTGTACGCTGCGGCGGCAGATATCTCCGGCAGCGAGGGCTCGGAACCCAGCAGGTCGAACGCCTTCTGTCCGAGAGATTTCCGTCGGCTCGTATCGCGCGGATGGACGTCGACACCACGAGCGGGAAATGGGCGCACACCCGGATTCTCGACCGTGTCGCCGCGGGAGAGGTCGACATTCTCCTCGGGACCCAGATGATCGCGAAGGGACTCGACTTCCCCAACGTCACGCTCGTCGGCGTGGTGGACGCCGATGTCGGGATCAATTTCCCGGATTTCAGGGCGTCGGAGCGGTGCTTTCAATTGCTGAGTCAGGTCTCGGGCAGAGCAGGCCGTGGTGCGAAGGGTGGTCGCGTGCTGATTCAGACGAGGCTGCCGGCCCATCATGCCGTTCGGTACGCTGTGGCGCATGATTACGTCTCATTCGTCCGTGAAGAGATGGAAGGCCGCGTCGATCCGCCGTATCCTCCCAATGTGCGGATCGCGAACATCGTCTTCAGCGGGCTCGTCGAGGATTCGGTTGCCAAGCTGGCCATCCACGCCGGTGAATGGCTGCGCGAGCTGATCGCCACGCGCGCCGGAGACGAAGTGACGGTGGTGGGCCCGGCACCGTGTCCCATCGAGCGAATCAAGAATCGCTGGCGCTGGCACTTGCTGCTCAAGTCCGTGCATCCGGGCGAGCTCACTCGGGTGAGCCGGTACTTCATGGAGCGGTTCGACGTACCGACTACGGCGCAGCTGCGAGTCACGCTTGATCGCGACCCGGTAGCCTTGCTCTAAACGGCTGAGGACTGCGAGCCAACCGCTACTGCGGATCGCAGACTAACTGCGGATTGGGACACTAACTACGAACTGCGAACTACTGGCAAAAGCTCGAAGTTTGTAATTGGTTCTCACGCAATGCATCCTCAATCCGCAGTTAGTCTCCCAATCCGCAGTTAGTCTGCGGTTCGCAATTGCAGTTGGTCCGCAGTCCTCAGTGGTTAGTCCGCAGTTCGCAGCTTTACGTTTATCTTTAGAGCGTGACAACTCTAAGACACCCTGATTTCAATTCGCCGGCGCTCGCAAACGCCCCCGACGCGAAGTTTGTCGCCGCGCCGGCCGATGGCGTACTCCCTGAAGGCTTCTTTTCGACGACGAATCTTCCCACCTACGTTCGCATCAGGGGTGCGTGGCGCATGCCGCGCGAGCCGAGGATGGACGCGGCGCTCGTGCTCGACGACGACGAGCTCTGGATCAGGGAAGGGCGCAAGCTGAAGAAAGGCGACATGGTCGCAGTCGGCGGCGCCGAAGACGGAACCGAAGGCATCTACGTTCACACCGGCTCCTTCCTCGGCGACGAGGAGGGCGAGTTCAAGTTCATGACGAGCGAGGTGTCGCGCGAGAAGCCGATCGACTACGCGCTGATGGCGCACATTCTCATCGAGGAGCGTGATCGCGGCGGGTATCCGATCTGGGTGACGGGGCCGGCGCTGGTACATTCGCGCGCGCGCGCCGACATGGTCTGGTTCATCGAGAACGGTTTCGTGTCGGCGTTGCTGGCTGGAAACGCCGTGGCGGTGCATGACATCGAGGCGTCGATATTCGGAACTACCCTTGGAATGACGCGAACCGGCGAGGCCACGACGGGTGGTCACGGCCTTCACATGCGTGCGATCAACAAGGTAAGATCGGCGGGCTCCATCGCCCGTGCAGTAGAGCAGGGCGTGATCAAGGACGGGATCATGCACGCGTGTGTGCGGCATGGAATTCCGTATGTCCTCACTGGGTCGATCCGCGACGATGGTCCGCTCCCCGAGGTAATTACCGATACGCTCGCCGCCCAGGACGCGATGAAGCGGCACACTACGCGCGCCACGATGGCGGTTCTGATTGCGACCGCCCTCCACGCGATCGCCACGGGGAACATGCTGCCGGCCTTCGTCACGGAAAAGGACGGGTCGATGCGCGAGCTTCCGACCATCTGCGTTGACTCGTCCGAATTCGTGGTGAGCAAGCTCAAGGATCGAGGCACCCACCAGGCGTTTGGAGTGGTAACGAATGCCCAGGATTTCATGCACATTCTGAAACTCTACGTGGAGCGCGAGCTCACCGACAGAAAGGCTGTGCCGGCCGCGACCCACCCTTCGAAGGCGCCAGCGTGATCAAAACGACCAAAAGATTTCGCGCTTCCAAAGCAGCACCATGATCGAGACCACCGAGCGCTTCTTGCGCGAGATAGCCGACCGCATCGGCTTGGACGCTGTGGATGAAGTGAGACTCTTTCCGCCACTGCGCCAGTCGGGGGTCGAGACTGGAGTGGCGGTCGTCGCCGCCATTCCCCTGCCGCCTGAGCCTCAGCACCGGCACGAGCCTGACGAGCCGCCCGAAGCTCTAAGCGAGAGCGCCGGCGACGAGTTTCTTCCCATAGAGGAGGAAGATCGCGAGATCATCGTGCATCGCCACACGGTCTTCACGGCCAGGTACCGCCACACTCTCAAGGGACCCGACCGCGGAAAATGGGAGGTCGAGGTGCAAGCCGAGGCCGACGCGCCGCTCGTGACGCTCGATCAGGTCTGCAAGGGCGTGATGAAAAGAGCCGGTGAGCCATTCGAGCCGGAGAAGATCTCGGCGAGCGCGTTCAAAACGATCGTGGCAGGCGCGATCGCGCCGTAGCGAAGCGCTTCGACTGGCATCTCTGTAAGTGGTCGGCGAGGGTGTCCTCTGCGGGGCAGTGTCCTCGCACGCCCGCCGTTGGGGCGCGCTGGCGCGCCCAAACGGCGGGCTCTTGCTGCGGGTGCCCCTCCGAGGACACCCTCACCTCCCAGCACAGACTCGTAACCGCAGGCGCTTCGCGTCGCGCGCGCGCAGTTCGTTCGCGGTCGTCCCCCGTGGGGAGCACGGGGATGCCGAGCATCGCTCGGCGCGCTCCCGCGCAGGGGGACTGGGCGGCAGCGCGCGAATCGGAGTGCGCGCGTGAGGCGCGAACGAGATGCTTCAGCCTGCGTCGGATTTAGTGGGAAGGCGGAGAGGGTTCCCGTAGGCGGCTTTGCAAAGCGAGCGCGAGGAGGAGACCCGCGACTGAGCGGAGCGAAGGAGCGCTGTTGGGGGCTCCGACCAAGCGAGCGTAGCCGCCGAAGGGAATCCTCTCCGCCGTACCGGGAACAGAGTCCGCCGATGCAGCACAGGCGACTTAGACGGCGGCGCGAGGCGCGACGGGAGTCAGGCGCGCGGCTGACGGTGAAGCGTTCTCGGCGTTGGCGGCGGCGTAGCGGGCCAGCACCGTGCGGTGAATGTCGCGCGCGTCCTCCAGCGATTCGCCCCCTAAGCCGAGGCGCTCGGGCGAGATGATGAAGGGATAGACCTGATCGCCGCCGGCCGAGCCGTGCGCGCCGACCTGATCGTCGAAGGAGATGATGTCGTAGCCGTCAAACGCGCCGAACAGAACGCAATCGCCCGCGTTCGGTTGCTTCACGAGCGATTCAACCGCTCGCAGGACGTACGGCTCGGTGCCGAAAATCTCGAGCGGATTCTCTCCGGAAATCACCTGAACCTGACCGTCGCGCAGACTCGCGCGGCCGTGCTTGCCTGCCAGATTTACCCCGCCGCCCGAGACTGTGGCCACGAGGCCAATGCCCGGATGTGCTACGAGCCGTTCGTAGAGTCTGGCCCAACGCGCATCGGCCATGATCTGCTCGAGAGCGAGCCGCTGCTCCGTCGCCGCGAAATAAACCAGGGCCAGGCAGGAGCTGTAGGTGACCACGACATCATTCGTCCGGTCCACGCGGTACTTCTCCGGAAAAATGATTTCGCGCAACCCATAGCGACTTCTCAGCCAATCGCGGAATCTGCGAATCGCGCTTCTGGCGCCGAACGAGACTGGCGTCAGCTGTGCGACTGCTTCGACGACTCCGGGACCGATGTCCGAGTACTCGGTATCTTCGGCATAGCTGGCGAGCGATCGTGGCGGCAGCGCGCCCTTCACCCGCGTCTCGTCGAGAATCTGTTGCACCGTCGCGCCAAGCGACTCCCCGTACTTTACTCGGTAGCTCAGGGCCGGCGTCATCCCGTGGTCGGAGAGAATGACGAGATCGTAACCCCGTCCGCCCGCCAGCTGCGCCATTCTCCAGATCTCGGCGATGCGCGCATCCGTGCGGCGCAGATCGACCAGCGCCTGCTTGCTCGACGGACCAAAATGGTGCGCCAGCTCGTCGTACTGCATGAATGTGCTGTAAATGATGGGAACGCCCAGATAGACATCGAGCAGAATCGCCATCGTCTGCAGCTCGCGCACGACGACATTGCTGAGGATGCGTATGAATGGAAAGATGCCTTCCGAGTGCGTCACCCTCCCCGCCAGCTCGCCGCGCGCCCGCTCCCATTCCTCGAGCAGCCACTCGAACGCCCCCTGGAGAACCATGCGCGCCATGCGGATGGGGTGGAGCACCATGAGCAGTGCCATCCGCGTTCCGCCGAGCCGGCGGTAGACGGACATCTTGTCACGCGTGGCGACGGTGAAGGCCACTGTCTGCGCATCTCCGTCCAGAAGATTGACGTAGCTCGAGCCGCCCGCGAGCGCGCCGGGAGAATGGATGCGGTCGCGGATGTATTGCACGCCGTGGGGCGCGTTGCAGGTGATAACCTTGCGCGCCGCCTTGTCGTAGAAGCGAAACGCGGGAATCCCGTCGTTCTCCCCGTGGAACATCCCGGCCTGACAATACGGCGTCGCCGATGGCAGTCCGCAGAACCACCGCCTCAGTGCGAATCCTTCGCGCAGCAGCCGCGAGATCGTTGGGCAAAGACCCAGCTCGAGGGCGCGTCGGAGATCGGAATACGCGAGGGCATCGATCTGAAGCATGATGAGCCCGCGCTGCGGCGGACGCGGACGCTTCTCTCGCGCGAACAGGCGGTACTTCGTGCGGTAGTATCGCTGAAGCAGGGGTCCGGCGCGCGGGCGCGCGCGTCGCTCCGCTATGCCAGGTGGCGTTCGATCTGACGTAAGAGCTCGGCGATTGGGACAGGCTTGAGGAGGACATCCGCGCAACCGGCCTCGAGGCAGCTGCGACGCGAAGCTGAATCGTTGTGCCCCGTCATCGCCAGGGTGGATCGTGGTAGGAAGCCGCGCTTGCGAAGCACTTTCAGGATCTCGAGTCCGTTTCCATCCGGCAGGGAGAGATCGAGCAGCATCATATCAACGGGCGCCGACATGGCACGCTCGATTCCGTCGGCAACTGTCGTTGCGGCATCCACTTCGTAGCCGGCCGCGGTGAAGAGAACGCGAAACGCGTCCGCAACGAGTGGACTGTCTTCCACGATCAGAATGCGCGTTGGCACTTAGTCGCGCGGAGGATTGAGCGGCAGCGTGAAAAAGAACCGACTCCCTTTGCCAAGCTCGCTCTCGACCCAGATGGTCCCGGAGTGCAGCTCGACCAGATTGCGCGCAATGGCGAGCCCCAGGCCGGTTCCATGGTGTGGACGCGAAGGTGACGCGTCAACCTGCGCGAATTCGCGGAACACGAGCTCATAGTGATCACGCGCGATACCGCGGCCGTTGTCGCCGACTTCTACCACGAGCTCGTCCCTGTCACGGCCACGCCGGGAGAATCCGATCCAGACGTGCCCGCCATCGGATGTAAACTTGATCGCGTTCCCGATCAGATTGCCCAGCACGTGTTTGACCTTGTCACGATCCGCGTAAACCGGCGGCAGGTCGTCGCCGTTGAGCCGCTCGATGGTAAGGTGCTTCTTCGCCGCGAGCGCCTGATTCAGCATCCGAACCTGATCGACCAGCTCCGTGATGTCGAAGTCCGTGCGGGTGAGAGTGACCTGGTCGCTCGCGCTGCGCACGTAGGTAAGAATCTCGTCGATCATGTCGATCAGCTGTTGTCCGCCGCTCACTATTCCGGAGACGCTGTCCCGTTGCTTTGGATTCAGATCGCCCAGCATTCCGTCGCGCAATATCTCGGCGTGCGTGATGATGGCGGCAAGTGGTGTACGAAGATCGTGCGAGACGTTGGAGAGAAATTGGGTCTTTAACGCGTCACGGGCCCGCAGCTCGTCGATCGTGCGCTGCGCCTCTTCCGCCTTGGCCTCGAGCGTTTTGAGCCGCTTTTTCGGTGCGGAGCCGACACGGTCGGACATGCTCATATTGTAGTGGCCGTGACATCCGTTGCCAACGCATCCGACTCCACCGCATCCGACTCCACCGCATCGAGTAGCTGCTGGCGCCGCAGCAGCGACCAATAGCGACCGCGCAACGCCATCAGCTCCGGATGCCGCCCCTGCTCGACCACCGATCCCTTCTCGAGGACGATGATCCATGAGGCATCGCGAATCGCGCTAATACGGTGCGACGCGATGAGCGCCGTTCGTCCCGCCAGCGCTTCACGCAGCGCCCTGAGAATCTCGGCCTCGGTGTGCGTGTCGACCGCCGACAACGCGTCGTCGAGGAGCACGATGCTCGGCTTTCTGGCGAGGGCCCGCGCGAGAGAGGCGCGCTGCTTCTGACCACCAGACAGATTGATTCCGCGCTCGCCCAGGATCGTCTCGTAGCGCCCCGGGAAGTTCTCGATCGTCCCATCGAGCTGCGCGACACCGGCCGCCCATTCTCCGGTCTGAGTCATACCGCTCGTTCCGTACGAAAGGTTCGATCCGATGGTGTCACTGAAGAGAAGACTTTCCTGCGGCACGAAACCGATGTCCTGCCGCAGCTCCGCCGGAACGACGTTCTTCGTCGGAACGCCATCGATGAGAATCTCGCCTTCCTGCGGATCGTACAATCGCGGGATCAGATCGATCAGGGCGCTCTTCCCGC